>JAGWTX010000350.1 GCA_028875955.1 Bacteroidota bacterium
TATTCCCCCGCAGTTCTTCAGCAATATGCCCTCAATCTTAGGGGAGGATCTCAAAATATATCCTGGTTGCTATCCGGTGGTTATGATCATAATATATCCGATTTATCTGCCACCCTGCGGCGTATCAGTCTTCGAAGCGAAAACACCATCCGGTTCAGCGCTGCTCTTCAGCTCACCGCAGGACTGTCCTATAGCAGCAACAATAGCGTCAGTGGTCAAAATGATTATGGGTCCCTTACTTCGGGTAATGGTACGTCTCTGTATCCTTACGCACAATTAGCGGATGACAATGGCAATCCTTTACCGCTTAATAAGGGATACCGGCAAGCCTATCTGGACACGGTGGGACAGGGTAAACTGCTGGATTGGAAATATTATCCCCTGGAAGATTACAAACATTCCCTGAGCACAGAAAATCGCAATGATTGGATGGCCTTTGCCAATCTCAATTATCAATTTTCAAAGGACTGGAAAGCAGAATTACAATACCGCTATGAAAATCAGGGAAACATCACCGAAATACTTTCCGATAAAGAAAGCTTTTTCACCAGGAACCTCATCAACAATTTCACACAGCTGAACTATACTACAGGGGATAAAACTTACAAAATCCCGGTTGGGGGCATTCTTGACCAAACCAACACCTCGATGCAGGCAATGAACTACCGGGCACAATTTCAATACAACCGGTCCTGGAAGAAACACCGGTTAAGCGGATTAATTGGCGCAGAGATCCGGGAAGTGAACACCAACAGCAATACCTACCGTACCTATGGATACAATCCCGACAACCTGACACACGGTAATGTGGATTATACATCGACTTATCCGCAATTGGTTACCGGGTTCTCATCCTTTATTCCCAACAATAATTTTTTCTCCAGCTTATCCAATCGTTATGTTTCCACTTACGCAAACCTCGTATACACGTATCTGGATAAATATACTTTTTCCGCCAGCGGCCGCAGGGATGCTTCTAATATTTTTGGCGTGAACACCAACCAGAAATGGAATCCGCTTTGGTCGGCTGGGTTTTCCTGGAACCTGTCTAATGAGAAATTTTATAACCTGAGCTGGCTTCCCTACTGTAAACTAAACCTGAGTTATGGATACAGTGGTAATATAGACCCCAACCAGTCAGCCGTAACCACGATCATGTACCAATCCACTTCGCCATACACCCGTAGCCCAATGGCTACTATCAGTAAGTATGGCAACCCCGACCTGCGCTGGGAAAAATCCGGACAACTCAACATCCGACTGGAATTCAAAACCACACGCAACCGCCTGGGCGGAACCATTGAATATTATTCCAAAACAGGAAAGGATCTCTATGGACTTACCCCCATAGACTACACAGGAGTGATCAGTAGTACCCTGGTGAAAAACACTGCCTCCATGAAAGGGTCCGGATGGGACATTGAAGTAAACAGCCTGAATATGGATGGTAAATTCAAATGGCAAACCACCCTGCTTTGGAACACAGCCCAAAATACAGTGACGGATTATTACACCAATACGGCAAGGGCTTCCGCATACATTTTGGGTTCGGGAGTCTATTCTCTTTCGCCTTTACAAGGCTATCCGGTCTATTCAGTTTTCTCCTACCCCTTTGCAGGTCTGGATCCCCAAACAGGAAATCCACAAGGAATCCTAAACCACCAATTGAGTACCAATTATACTGCCTTGATTTCAGATTCCTTGCAGAATGCGGTATACAACGGATCGGCAGTGCCCGTCTCACAGGTAGCTGTCAGGAATACTTTTTCAATTGGCCGCTTTTCCCTGGCAGTAAATATCATTGGGAAATTCGGATACTATTTCAGACGCAGCACGATCGATTATTTAAATCTGTTCAACAATGGATCCGGTCATGCAGATTTTGCCAATAGATGGCAGAATCCGGGTGATGAGCTGATTACGACCGTTCCTTCCATGGTCTATCCATTGGTATCCAATCGGGATGTGTTTTACAAAGGTTCTGAACCACTGGTAGAGAAGGGCGATCATATCCGTCTGCAATACATTACCCTTAGTTATGAATACACGCCACGCAGACGAACCCTGTCTCCTTTCAAACATGTCCGGGTATTTGTAAATGCCAGCAACTTAGGGATTCTCTGGAGAGCCAATTCAGAAAAACTCGATCCGGATTACCTGGATAATACCATTCCACCCTCCGCCAGCTTTTCCGCCGGATGTAACCTCAGTTTTTAACCAATCACCAAATTAACATGAAACAACAAAATAGAATACTGATCAACCTGCTGGTAATAGCAGTTCTCCTACTGGGTGCCTGTAAAAAATACCTGGAAACCAAACCCAACCAGGCACTGGCTGTACCCACTTCTTTAACCGATCTGCAAGCCATGCTGGATACTTACTATAAACTAAATAATACCGATCCGGGCGCCGCGGAAACCAGTGCCGATAATTATTACCTGAGCGATGCGAATTGGACATCCCTCTCAGAACCTGATCAAAGATTACATACATGGCAAAACGACAGAGTCTTCTCCAATTACCAAAATGACTGGTCCAGGGTTTACAGCACCGTATTTGTCACCAATGTTGTCCTTGACAAAATAGCAACCATAGAAAGAAACGCTTTCAATCAATCTGATTGGGACAATGTGAAAGGATCGGCACTATTGATGCGTGCCCGGGCATTTTTACAGGCAGCTATTATCTGGGCAGCCCCTTATGATCCTGCAAAAGCAGCTACATCATTGGGTATCCCGTTACGCATGTCTTCCGATTTTAATGAAGCATCAACCAGGGGCACCTTACAGCAAACCTACTCACAAATTTTACAGGATTTGAAAGAAGCAGCTGATCGCCTTCCGCTCAACCCCGTACATGTGATACGTCCTTCCCAGGCTGCAGCTTTTGCCTTACTTGCCCGAACCTATCTCTCCATGGGTAACTATGACAGCTGCCTGTTGTATGCAGACAACTGTTTAAAAATCAAAAATACATTGTTGAACTATAATTCCCTGAACGCAGGCACTGCCTTTCCCATCAGTCAACTTAATGCGGAAGTCATCATGGAGAATTTGATGCCAACACCATCGCCCTTATCGAGTAGCAGGGCTAAGATTGACTCAACACTGTATAACAGTTACGGCGCAAATGACCTGAGAAAAACCCTTTTCTTTAAAAACAATGGAAATGGATCCTATGCTTTTAGGGGAAGCTATGAAGGAGGTGGTAATCTTTTTAGTGGAATAGCAACAGATGAAGTCTACCTGATGCGGGCAGAAGCGAATGCAAAACTGGGAAACCTTTCTCCCGCATTGGCAGATTTGAATACCTTATTACAAAACAGATGGAAGACAGGCACCTATGTTCCCCCATCCAATCCTTCCGCCAATGATTTGTTGCAAATGATTAGAAACGAAAGAAGAAAAGAATTATTGATGCGGGGGCTTAGATGGATGGATTTGAAAAGGCTCAATGTAGAAGGTGCTAACATTACACTAACCAGAATCCTAAACGGTCAGACATATACCCTGCCGCCCAATGATCCGCGATATGCCATTGCCATACCGGAAGAGATCATACAATTATCC
>JAGWTX010000351.1 GCA_028875955.1 Bacteroidota bacterium
ATAAGCCTGTAATATTGCAACGCAAAATTGCCGTTATTAAATTTCGAAGGGATGAATAAGCATCATTACGTAGCCATCATGGCAGGAGGTATCGGAAGCCGTTTCTGGCCCAAAAGCCGGACCGCCTATCCGAAACAGTTCCTGGATATCCTGAATACGGGTAAAACATTGATCAGGTGGACATTTGAACGGTATGCTTCCTTTATCCCCCTTGAAAATATTTACATAGTCACTTCATTGGAATATGAGGCCATTGTACATGAGCAGCTTCCGGAACTACCCAGGGAAAATATATTATCAGAACCCAGCCGGAAAAATACCGCTCCCTGTGTAGCTTATATTTCCTTTAAACTTCTCCAAAAGGACCCCGAAGCTTCGCTGATTGTAGCACCCAGCGATCACATGATCCTGGATAATGAAGTTTTCCGCAATACCACCCTGAAGGCACTTGATTTTGTAAAACACATCAAATCCCTGGTTACCCTCGGTATCAAACCCACCCATCCGAATACCGGGTATGGCTATATACAACACGAACCCATGGCAGTGGCAGAGGGAATCTATAAAGTGAAAACCTTTACCGAAAAACCCAATCTGGAACTGGCCAAGACTTTTCTGTCGAGCGGGGATTTTTTGTGGAATGCGGGTATTTTTGTGTGGCAGGTGAAAAATGTGGTGAAGGCTTTTGAACAGTTTCAGCCTGAGATGTTCGAACTGTTCGACGGAGAAAAAGAAAACTTCAATACAGAAGGGGAGTCAGATGCGATCAACCGTATCTACCCGCTTTGTACCAATGTGTCGATCGATATTGCCATCATGGAAAAAGCGGATAATGTCTATGTGATCCCCGCATCCTTTGGCTGGAGCGATCTGGGAACCTGGAACAGCGCTTATGATAACCTCGAAAAAGATTACCTGGGCAATGCCGTAGCCGGTGAAAATGTGATCGTGATCGATGCTACCCGGTGTATGGTTTCAGCCCCGAATCACAAACTGGTCATGCTGCAGGGACTGGACGATTGTATCATTGTAGACACCAAGGATGTTCTGCTGATCTGTAAAAAAGACAAGGAGCAATCCATCAAGGAATATGTTGCCGAAGTAAAACGAAATAAGGGAGATGCGTATCTCTAGCCATCCCTGATGAGTAGCAACCCCAAAAAAGCGATCAGTACTAACGACTGATCGCTTTTTTTAATGACTGATTTCTTTTCATGGCTCAACAAGCTGAATGAATAATTATTACATTTGAAAGGTTCGCTTCTACCCGGAGCAGAAACCAAATTTTGTAAACGCATGCAATAACCGTTCTGCTATGCCAAATATAAGAACCGTCATTACCGGTACCGGAAGTTATATCCCACCTAATATAAAAACCAACCAGGACTTTGTAAACCAGGATTTTTATGGGGAGGATCATGAAAAGATCCCTGCCGGGCCGCATGAGATCGTTGAAAAATTCCGTGACATCACCGGCATTGAGGAGAGACGCTATTCAGACAGTGGCATGAACACATCGGATATGGCAGCCATTGCCGCACGCAGGGCGATTGAAGATGCAGGCGTCGATCCGGAAACCCTCGACCAGATCATCGTTGCCCACAATTTTGGCAATGTAAACAAAGACACCATACAGAGTGATGCACTACCCGCACTGGCTTCACGTGTAAAGCAATCTTTGGGCATCCGGAACCCAGGTTGTATTGCATATGATATCCTTTTCGGTTGTCCGGGCTGGATCCAGGGAGTGATACAGGCCGATGCCTATATCAAATCGGGCATGGCCAAAAAATGCCTGGTGATCGGAGCAGAGACCCTGAGCCGGGTGATCGATATCTATGACAGGGATTCCATGATCTTCAGTGATGGTGCGGGTGCAACGGTCATTGAAGCCCTTTCTGCTGAAGAAACCCACAGCGGCATCCTCTCCGTATCAGCGCAGAGTCATTGCGTGGATGAAGCATTTTACCTCCATTTCGGGAAATCTTATTTTCCCGGTGCAGATCCGGATATCCGTTTTATGAAAATGAAAGGACGGAAAGTGTATGAGTATGCCATCAAGAATGTACCACTGGCTATGAAAGACTGTCTGGACAAATGCGGATTGCAGGTAACCGATGTCAAAAAATTCTTTCTGCACCAGGCAAATGAGAAAATGGACGAGGGATTTGTAAAAGCCCTGTATAAATTATACGGTCTGCGCGAAGTCCCTTCAGATATCATGCCGATGAGTATCCATAAATTCGGGAACAGTTCTGTTGCCACCATTCCTACTTTGTATGATCTGGTAAAACACGAACAATTGGGCTCCCATGAACTCGAACCCGGTGATGTGATCCTATTCGCCTCTGTGGGTGCAGGCATGAATATCAATGCGATCTGTTACAGGGTATGATGTTGGTCAGATAGTGTTCAGCAGTTTGCAACAACAGGCACCTACAAAGCACCGGTCTTCTTTTACGCAGGTAGTTCCTGCTAATACCCCCTTACATTCTTTCCCTCCATATAATTCAGGAAAGCCTTGTTCACCACTTTGTTTCCGCCGGGTGTGGGATAATTGCCGGTAAAATACCAGTCGCCGGTATTGGTCGGACAACTGTCGTGCAGGTCTTCAATGGTCTGATAGATCACTTCCACCTTCACATCCAATTCTTTGGGTGTAATGAGCTGGGCAATCTTATCCGAGATCTCTTCGGGTGTGAATGGTTTATAGATATGCCGGACCAGGTTCTCGGAATGCAACTGGTTATTGCGTTGTAACTCCCTGATCTTATCCTGAATTTCCACCAGGATATGTTCCATTCCCCTGTCTTTCAATAAGGCAATGGCAGCGCGGAAAGCAATAAAATCACCCAGCTTACTCATATCGATCCCGTAGCAATCCGGGTAACGGATCTGGGGTGCGGAAGAAACCACAATGATTTTTTTCGGTTGCAGACGGGCCAGCATCCGGATGATACTTTCCTTCAGCGTTGTACCCCTTACAATACTATCGTCAATCACCACTAGGGTATCTTCGTTTTTACGAACGGTTCCATAGGTGATGTCATATACGTGCTGCACCATCTCGTTCCGGTTCGCATCCTCGGTTATGAATGTGCGGAGCTTGACATCCTTGATGGCGATCTTTTCCTGGCGGATCTTACGGTTCACCATTTCTTCCAGCTTTTCGGGTGTAAAATCATTACCCCAGCTGAGGATCCGTTCCACTTTGATCTTGTTCAGGTATTCTTCCATACCCTTTACCAATCCATAAAAGGCCACTTCGGCGGTATTGGGTATATAGGAGAAGATGGTATTCTTCAGATCATAATTGATCCGTTCCAGCACCGTTCTGCTCAAATGGTGGCCCAGCGCAATTCTTTCCCGGTAGATCTTTTCATCGCTTCCGCGGGAGAAATAGATCCGTTCAAAACTGCAGGCCCTCCGCTCCTTGGGTTCGAGTATCTGTTCAATGAAGTAGTTGCCTTTGTCATCCACGATGAGTGCCATACCAGGCATCAGTTCCAGCACTTCATTCTCACCCACATTAAACGTGGTTCTGATGGCAGCCCTTTCACTGGCCGC
>JAGWTX010000352.1 GCA_028875955.1 Bacteroidota bacterium
GTATGCAATACACTGATCTTTCCGGGTGAAGGCCTGAAATCATTATAAGGGTCTTCGGCATTGATCCGGCATTCGATCGCATGCATCTGGGGTTCATAATTCCTTCCGGAGATCTTCTCACCCATGGCAATCTTGATCTGTTCCTTGATCAGGTCAAAACTGACCACTTCTTCTGTCACGCAATGTTCTACCTGGATCCTTGTATTCATTTCCATGAAATAGAAATTGCGGTGCTTATCCACCAGGAACTCGATGGTTCCCACGCTTTCATAATTGATGGCAGACGCCGCTTTGATGGCTGCTTCCCCCATTTTTTTACGCAATTCAGGTGTCATAAACGGAGAAGGCGATTCTTCCACCAGTTTCTGGTGACGTCGCTGGATGGAGCAATCCCTTTCGCTCAGGTGACAAACATTGCCATACTGATCGCCGGCAACCTGGATTTCGATATGACGGGGTTCTTCCACGAATTTCTCCATATAGATCCCGTCGTTTTTAAAGGAAGCCGCCGCTTCCTGTTTGGCAGTGCTGAAGGCTTTTTCAATCTCTTCCTCATTCCATACTACGCGCATACCCTTTCCACCACCACCGGCTGTTGCTTTGAGGATCACCGGATAACCCACGACTTTGGCGAGTTCCTTGGCTTCCGCAACACTTTCCAATAAACCCTCCCCGCCCGGAACAACGGGAACCCCTGCTTTGATCATGGTGTCTTTGGCCGTGATCTTATCCCCCATCTTATTGATCATGTCAGGGGTAGGTCCGATAAACTTTATCCCATGATCGGCACATATCTGGGAGAATTTGGCATTTTCAGCCAAAAATCCATAACCCGGGTGCACGGCATCTGCATTGGTGATTTCGGCAGCTGCCATGATATGCGGTATATTCAGATAAGAGTCTGTACTGGCGGGTTTCCCGATACATACCGCTTCATCAGCAAATTTTACGTGGAGACTGTCTTTATCGGCAGTGGAATAAACGGCTACTGTTTTTATGCCCATTTCACGACAGGTCCTGATTACACGAAGGGCAATCTCTCCTCTATTGGCAATAAGTATCTTTTTAAACATCCGAATCATTTGAAAATTTGAAAATTTGAAAATTTGAAAATCAGGAAGGATGCTTCCTGGAAAACCATTCCGTTTTCAGGTCGGCCCATTCCCATTTTCAAATTGACTATGCGGGTTCTACCAGGAACAGGGGCTGATCGTATTCAACCGGGCTGGCATCTTCCACCAATACCTTAACGATAGTACCTTTTATTTCGCTTTCAATTTCATTAAAGAGTTTCATGGCTTCGATGATACAAACCACTTTACCCGGAGTAATTTCGGAACCTACTTCCGCTAGCAGCGGTTTATCCGGGGAGGATCTTCTGTAGAATGTTCCAATCATGGGGCTTTTGATGGTAACCAGGTTATCCGCTTTGGGTGCGGGTGCCGGCGGAGCGGCTGCGGCTACCGGAGCTGGCGCAGGCTGAGCGACTGGTTGCGGGGCAGTGGTGAACACCTGGGGTGCCGGCTGGGCTACCGTTACTACCGCTTCCTCCTTTTGCTTGATGGTAACCTTACCATCCTTGTCTTCGATACTAATCTCACCAATATTGCTTTTGTTGATGATTTTGATCAATTCGTGTATTTGCTTTAAGTCCATAAATGGCAAGTTTTTGGGGTAAAAACAGTAATTTTTGGTCAAATAGAGGGGCAAAATAGCCTTTTTTTGCTAAAAACGGGTATTTTCTTTGATTTTGAAAAATCTCTTTCGCAGGGTAGATTTCTTGCAGAATTTCTCTAAAAAAAGCAACAAATCGTTGCTTTTTTTAGAGAAGATAACCTGTTCTGCCGTCAGGGTTGGCAGCCTGAACAGGATGTATATTTTATTTTTCTTCTTTTACACGTTCAACATAGGAACCATCTTTTGTATTGACACGGATGGTTTCACCGTCTTCCACAAACAAGGGAACCATAACGGTGGCCCCGGTTTCAACAGTGGCGGCTTTCAGCGCCCTTGTGGCAGTATCACCCCGAAGACCCGGTTCGCAATAAGTGATTTTCACCACGATTTTTTCGGGCAATTCAGCCCCGATGGGTTGTTCGGTTTCGGTGTTGATAAATACAAAAACCTCTGCACCTTCCATCAGGAACTGTGGGGAATCGATCATTTCCTCTGCCAGCGCAATCTGTTCAAAAGTCTCATTGTTCATGAGATTATAGCCTGTATCGTCTTTGTACAGGAATTGAAAGGCTTTCTTTTCTACACGAACCGGAAAAATATTTTCACCGCTGTTCCAGGTTTTTTCAATAGAACGTTTGTTATCAACGCCTTTTAATTTGGCCCATACCTTTGCAGCAGCTCTTGCTGTCTTGTTTTCGCCAAATTCAACCACAGAGTATAAACTGCCGTCCAATTTCAGGATCATGCCACGGCTGATGTCGGATGTTGTTGCCATTTTTTTTTGATTTTAAATTGTCTTTCAGACCGGCGCAAAAGTAGGGATTGGCGGTCAAATCGCCGAAACCTTGTTGATAAATTGATTTTTTTGCAAAAAAACAGGATTGTCTGTCAGTTAGTTATCATAAAGAAAGCCTTTTGAAAACCAGCTTTTGTTAAAAAAAATAAAACAACAGGCTGCATTGAGAAATACCCGGGTATCTAAGTTTCCAGAAAATACCCTTGCTATGAAACCATTTATACGCCTAAGTTTCCTGCCTTTACTTCTATTACTGCATACAAGTTTATTTGCCAATACTGTTATCGTAAAAGGTACTGTTTCCGATTCAGCCAACCATCCGGTTCCGAACAGAACGGTGAAGATTTACAGTACTGACAGCAGCAATAACGGATGCATCCTATCACATACCGTGACAACCAATAGCAATGGTTTTTATCTGGATACACTCAGTTGCAATGGTGATATCAGAAAGCTGGCCATTATTGTAGAAAACTGTAACGGTGTTAAAATAACACATGACCCTGCAGTAACGTCTTCAGGTATGGTAGAAAGCAATTTTATCATTTGCACACCCAATACAACACCACTTAGTTGCAAAGCGGCTTTTTCCTACAAGTCATTGAGTACTGGAATACAATTCAATGGTGCCGGTTCTGCTGCGCTTCCCGGCGACAGTATCATCAGTCGTACCTGGATTTTTGGCGACACAACAGCCGCCTTAACCGGAAACAGGATAGACCCGGTACATCCTTATTCCAAACCGGGTATTTACCAGGTTTGTCTCACGATAAAAACCAAAAAAGGTTGTTCGAGCAGTTATTGTCAGACTGTGGTATATACCCCTGCATCCAATGATTGCCAGGCAGTCGCTGCAATTCAGTTTGAAAAGATTGCCAATAAGAAATTCCGTTTCAACAGCAACCAGTCTTCAACCCTACCCGGCGATTCCATCTTCCAAAGAATCTGGACATTCAGTGACGGCAGTTCCCTGGATGGCAACCAGATCAACCCGATCAAGGAATTTAAGGATTCAGGTGCTTATACGGTTTGTCTGAGTATCCGGACGGTAAAGGGTTGTGAAAAACAAATCTGTATCAACCTGTTTGT
>JAGWTX010000353.1 GCA_028875955.1 Bacteroidota bacterium
TTTTGTGGAAGAACAAAAAAGGGGGGTATTTCCCAAAACCCTGCGAAATATGTGGATCGCCGTTTCCATTCTGAACCCGGGTATTGCCTTGCTCGCTATTGCGGTTATGCCGGTTGCAGATGCTGCTGCACATCATCAGTCATTACTCAGTTACATGGCTTTACTGACAGGTGGCAAATGGCTGGCCACCCTGATCTCCATCAATGCTGTCACTGTTTTAAGCGGTGCAGTGTTAACCTCATTTGTAGGTGTCAATGGTTTGATCAGAAGGATGACACTCGACAGGATATTGCCCCAGTTTCTCCTGAAAGAAAACAAACGAAAAAGCAGTTATCGTATCCTGATCGCTTTTTTTCTCTTATGTGTTTCGGTGCTCTTTGTTACAGAAGGGGAGCTTGCCCCGCTCGCCGGTGTTTACACGATATCCTTTTTATTGGTGATGATATTTTTTGCGCTGGGCAACCTGATGCTGAAAATCAGAAGGGGCCGGTTACCCCGTCCTGAATACGCTACCTCCTTTGTGGTAGTCCTTGCCCTGCTTGCCGTTGCGCTGGCCATTTATGGAAATGTAAAGATCAACCCTGAATACCTGGTCATGTTTCTCCAGTATTTTGTTCCGGCCATGTTATTCATATACGCCATGCTAAACCGGAACCACATCATGCAGTTTATCTTGGACATACTCAAGAACATTTCAGACAGTATCCATAAAATTTCCCTCTTAAGCCGGATCAGGATCAACCGATTCATCAACAAACTGCACGATACGGAATTCGTATTCTTTTCCAAAGCGGATGATATCGCAACCCTTAACAAGGTCATGATATATGTACAGGAAAATGAAATTACCCGAAAACTGAAAATTGTTACAGTGTTAAAAGACAACCAGGTGATGCCCGAATTGTTCATGAAGGATTTTGAAGTATTGAACCGTGCCTATACCGATATAAAAATGGAATTCATTGTATTGGAAGGCGTATTTGGACCAGACCTGATAGAGAAACTGAGTATTGATTGGAAGATCCCCAAAAATTTCATGTTTATCAGTTCTCCCGGGGAAAAGTTCAGTTATCGCATTGAGGAACTGGGCGGTGTCAGACTGATACTCTGATAACCGGGAAAAATATATGTCCTGTACCGATCATCATAAGGCATTTAAAAGATAGGATTTACCCTTTGTTGTCCTGAAACGTATCAGGTAGCCAATGGTTGATTTTTCCGAAACCTGTTTTGTGCCGGTTAGCCGAAGCGGTTCATTTGACCTGACAACACAAATGCCTCCTGCTTTTGAAAACACGGAAGCGCTGTGTACTTTCTTTTCTTTCCAGTGGATACCGGTGACAAATCCACCCCTGGCTACCAATCCTTTTACAGAACCGGAGGACCAGGCATCGGGTAATGCGGGCAGGAGATAAAGTTCACTCATCTGGCTTTGCAACAACATTTCAGCAACTCCTGCAGTACCTGCGAAGTTCCCGTCAATCTGAAAAGGCGGGTGCGCATCAAACAGATTGGGATAAACACCCCCGCCCCTGTTATAATTGGTATTGTTCTCCTTCGTAAGCCTGAGCAGGTTCCTGAACAGGGTATAAGCATGATTCCCATCCAGTAGTCTTGCCCACATATTCACTTTCCATCCCAGGCTCCAGCCCGTACCATCGTCACCACGGAGTTCCAGTGTTTTTTTGGCTGCTGCGGCGAGTTCGGGTGTGGTAAAGGGAGAAATGAGATTGGCAGGATGCAATGCATATAAATGGGAAGTATGCCTGTGATGAGGTTCCACTTCTGCGAAATCCTGGTACCATTCCTGCAACTGGCCCCTGGCCCCTATTTTAAAAGGATAGAGTTGCGCAGATTTCTTTGCCAGTGTATCGCTGAAAAGAGGATCGGTTTTCAGTATTTTTTCAGCAGCCATCGTATTGGCAAAAAGATCCCGGATAATGCCCATATCCATGGTAGTGGCTACTGATACTTCGGCTCTTTTTTTATCCGCATAATAAAAATTGTTTTCCGGAGATGTCGCAGGTGAGGTAATGAGGTATCCATTGGCATCTTTTATCAACCAGTCAATGCTAAACTGTGCCGCTGATTTCATCATCGGGTAAACCCTGCGTAAATAAGCCGTATCCCGTGTAAAAAGAAAATGTTCCCAGAGATGTCTGCTCAACCAGTTCCCACCCATATACCAGTTTGCCCAAACAGGACTGCCTTTTCCAAAATCGCCAACGGGATTACTCATGGCCCAGATATCTGTGTTATGATGAACCACCCATCCTCTCGCATGATAATAGGATTTGGCCGTTTCTTTTCCGGTAACCGCCAAATGACTGATCAAACCCAAGAGGGGCAAATGCAGTTCTGATAAATTGGTGGTTTCAACCGGCCAGTAATTCATTTCCACATTGATATTGCTGGTATAATTACTACTCCAGGGAGCCCGCAATTCCTTGTTCCAGATTCCCTGCAGATTGGCAGGCACATCGGGTGTCCTGGAAGAAGCGATCAGTAAATAACGGCCATATTGAAAATACAGGGATTCCAGACCCGGATCTTTTGTGTTGGAATATTGCTCCAGACGCTGATCAGTAGGTTCCGCATACCTGGCGGCTGCATCACCTCCCTCCAATTGCAGGGATACCCGGTTGAAAAAATGCTGGTAGTCGCTCTCGTGCTTTTTCAGCAATGTCTGAAATGGATACCGGGATGCTTTTTGCAAATCATCACGAACCTGTTTTTTTTCATCTTTTCCTTCGCTATCCGGACATTTATCAAAGCCGTTAAAACTCGTAGCTGCTGCAACCAGCAGGGTCAGCTCCGTACCCTGGCTGATATGGATTCCGGCAGAGTCTGTTTGAATGGTTCCACCCTTATGACTGACCTGTAAGGTATAGGCAAAACGCATTCCTTTGCATCCATTACTATCTGCATAGATGATGGGGTTTTTATGATAGCTGATATAGCTGGGATCCACATGGGCAGGTGCTTTACCCGTAAGCATCAGTGCGGAATCATGTAAGGGGGTAAGCTCATAATGCAATTGACTGGAAGTAGCTATTGATATATTCAATTTACCCGGATGATCTGCCTTCAGACGGATGACCAATACCTGATCCGGAGCTGAACAAAAAACGGTTCTGGTAAACCGGGTGCCCACCACTGTAAAGGAAGTCGTGGCTATTGCGTTTGACAGATCCAGATCGCGGTAAAAATCCTGGGGTTCGCTCCCATTCAGTTCCTGATGGATCCTGATATCGCCCATGGGCAGATAACTTTCAGAATAAGCGCCCTGCATGTGTTTCACCAGTGTACTGGCTGAATCAAACTGCTCTCTGGCCAGTGCTTCTCTCACTTTTGCGAGATAGGCGAACGCTTCCGGGTTACTATTTTTTTGTACAGGCCCCCCGCTCCATAAACTGGCTTCATTTAGCTGAATCAGTTCATCGGCTACTCTTCCGAAAACCATGGCACCGATCCTTCCATTACCGACGGGTAATGCTTCCGTCCACACTTCTGCCGGTTTCCGATACCAGAGACGTAGATCTTGCTGCGCAA
>JAGWTX010000354.1 GCA_028875955.1 Bacteroidota bacterium
CCAATCATTGATATTGGCACGAAGGAATTGGGTTCCATATCCCCCCGATCCCCTGGGATTGCCATAAACCACTACATAACCTTTGGCACAGTAATATTGGAATTCATGCCACATGGAACTCTCGCCGGGCCCCCACATGGCTGTTGGACCTCCGTGTATATCCAATATGGCCGGGTATTTTTTGCCGGCTTCATAATTAACGGGTTTCATGATCCAGTAATCGACAGTTAATCCCAATTCATTTACAAAACTTCGCTTTTCAGGAACACTCAGCTTTCGGTTCTGTATCCAGTCGTAATTAAAACCACTGAGCCTGTGTTCCTTTTTTCCATCCAGATCCGACTCATAGATGTCAAAGGGATTAGCGGCATCTGTCTTTACATACAGGAGTTGGTTTTCATAAATGGCAAAACTGCTCACACCCGCCTGCAGGTCGGTAAGCGGCGTGATCTTTTTGGATGCCAGGTTCAGCCGGTAAACCGGTGCCCCACCTTCGTTTTGGGCTGTGAAATAAAGGGTTTTCTCATCCTTACTCCAGGTGACATTTCCTATGTTTCGGTCAAAAGGGAATGATTTGATCTCATGTTGCGGATCTTTCAGGGAAATGATACCCAGTTCCGGAATGGAAACAAAGGAAGTGGCACCAGACTGGAATGCCAGCCAATTGCCTGAGGGGGATATTCGGGCAACCTGGTAGTTTTTCCCTTTTTTGGAAAGCAGGGTTCGCAGATGCGTACCATCCAAATCTGCCAAATAGATTGACGATTCCAGTGAACGGTCGGGATGCTGCAGGGAATCGCGGTTGCCGTTGATGATAAGTTCTTTTCCATCAGGGGTAAAATCGACGGATTGGTATCGATAAAAGCCATGGGTCACTTCTTGTGGGATACTATTGGGTTTCATATCCATGATAAAAAAGTGTGTAAAACTGATCTCGGAACTTGTTGCGGATTCCTCCTGAAAATTCAGTTTATCGATCACTTTTGCTTTTTTGTCTGATTCATTTAATTCGAGATATGCCCGGATCTCAGCAAGGTTTCCATCAGGGTCGGGTGTAGCTGTTTTTTCTCTAAACTGGCCGTTATCCGGGAAACCGGGTTTTTCAAAAGGCCATTTTGGGATCTCTTTGCCCGGGTTGAGCAAGGAGTCTTTTAATAATTCCTTTAATGTGATGTTGGCGGAAAATAAGAGCTGCTTCCCATCCGGGCTCCATTTGGGTGCAGAAGCACCATATCTGAACCGGGTTAACTGAATGGGCTCTCCTCCATCCAGTGAAAGGGAAAACAGCTGGGGTTTGGTATTGACCAATCTGACAAAAACGATATGGTTGCCATCGGGGCTCCAGGCAGGTTGGGATGCGTTTTCCAGGGTTGTCAGGGGTCTGGGTTTCGCCGATCCGTCTACCGGCATGAGGAAAAGCTGATTCAGGTATTTGTATTCCCATTTACGATCGCCCTCCGGAAGGATGCTGTTCACCATAAAAAGCAGATCTTTTCCATCAGGACTGATTTTGAGCTGGCTGATCTGTTTGATCTTCAGCATATCGGTTACCTGGATCGGGATTTTTTCGGATTGGGCATGTAAGCTCAGTGCCAGACAAATAAAAAAGGCGGATAGAAGTTTTTTCATGGGGGTATTTGAACAGTTAAAATACAAAGAAATCGCACCGGATACCCGGCTTCTGTAATTTTGCTGAAAAAAGATCATGAGCGAATTAATCAACGAGTTCAACAGTTACCGGGAAAAAATGAATGAGGTCATCCTGAGCAAGAATAACCTGGTGATGAAACGCCTTTGGAACCTGGATACCAATACCTATGAAGCGGGGGCCCTGGACAGGAAAACCAAGGAAATGCTGGGTTTGGTAGCCAGCATGGTGCTTAGATGCGATGACTGTATCAAATACCATCTCGGGAAAAGCCATGAACTGGGTGTCACTACCGAGGAGATGTATGAGATATTTGCAGTTGCCAATATTGTGGGGGGAACCATCGTAATACCGCATACCCGCCGAGCCGCTGAATATTGGGAAGAATTGCAAAATATTTGATCGTCAAAATCCGTATTTGCCAATAATTCGGGATATTTGTAAGCATCGATACAGAAATCGTATCGATGGATCCTCAATAATTCATATTAGCCATGTCAGAAACAGCAACAGCCACCGCGCCTTTATTAACCGCCAAAGATTTTGCAACAGACCAGGAAGTGCGCTGGTGCCCGGGTTGTGGAGATTATTCCATTCTTGCGCAGGTACAGAAAGTGATGCCCTCCATCGGAATTCCCAAGGAAAATATTGTGATCATCAGCGGAATCGGCTGCAGCAGCCGTTTTCCCTATTACATGAATACCTATGGTATGCATAGCATTCACGGAAGAGCTACCGCAGTTGCCAGTGGATTAAAAGCAACCAGACCCGAACTGAGCGTTTGGATCGTTACGGGTGACGGGGACGGGTTGAGTATTGGCGGGAACCATACCATTCATCTCTTACGGAGAAACCTGGATGTGAATGTGTTGTTGTTTAATAACCAGATCTATGGACTGACCAAGGGACAATATTCGCCCACATCAGAAGAACATAAGATTACCAAGAGCACCCCAATGGGTAGTATCGATCATCCGTTTAATCCATTGGCATTGGCCATGGGTGCGGATGCAAGCTTTATCGCCAGAAGTATGGATCGGGACCCCAAGCACCTGCAAAGCATGCTAACCCGGTCTTACCAGCACAAAGGGTCTTCCTTCCTGGAAATCTACCAGAACTGTAACATTTTCAATGATGGTGCATTTGAGATCTTTACGGAGAAATCCAGCAAACCGGATGAAGCCCTCTTCCTCGAACAGGGTAAACCCCTGATTTTCGGGGCATCTCAGAATAAGGGGATCAAGCTGGATGGCATGAAACCGGTTGTTGTGGAACTGGGTAATGGTGTCAGTGCTGATGATCTCTGGATCCATGATGACCATGATTTTTACAAAGCGCAGACCCTGGTTCGGATGTTTGATGATCCAACCAAGTCGGGTGTACATTTCCCAAGACCATTCGGCGTATTTTTTGAAACAGACAGACCTTGCTATGAAGATGTCATGGCCATGCAACTGGAAGAAGCCATGGCAACCAAGGGGAAAGGTGATCTGGATAAATTACTTCGGGGTAAGGAAGTATGGGAAATCATGTAAATAGCACCCAATTTTTTTATATAGAAACCTCCTTTTACGGAGGTTTTTTTTGGGCTATAATTTTGTAATGCCGTGCCTGATGGCAAATAAAACCAGACCGACACGGGAAGAGACTTTTAGTTTGTCAAACAGGCTATCACGGTAACCGTCAATCGTTCTCGGGCTCAGGTACATTTCAGCAGCAATTTCCTTATAGGATTTATCCGTGCAAAGCCATCGGAGAAATTCTTTTTCACGGTCGTTCAGGTTATGGAGGGTCTGTTGTTCCTGGTCCTCGAATTCCACAACACCGTGGATGGACTGGACAATGTTCTGATAGAGTATGGAATTGATATA
>JAGWTX010000355.1 GCA_028875955.1 Bacteroidota bacterium
TATGATAAAGTGGCTTCCTATACATTCGACCTGAGCAGGTATGTACAGGGCATTGTGACCAGGAAAGACTCAGCCTATACGCTGCGTTTGTCTGCACCGGTAAATGACTCACTTAAATATACCCCGCCCTATCCGGGCAATACCTCTTCCCAGTTGTATTACCTGGATCCTTCGATCACCAATGATCCGGCCAATGGCAGGGTAAGGCTGGGTGGGGGCACCCATTCCCGATTCAGGATGCGTCTGAGAATTATTTATTCGCGTATCTGATTGGTTTAGCTCATTATTCTATATTTGCACTCATTAAATTTTAATTGATATGCCCTATTTATTTACTTCTGAAAGTGTATCTGAAGGACATCCGGACAAAGTTGCCGATCAGATCTCTGATGCGTTGATTGATAATTTTCTTGCCTTTGATGCACAATCAAAAGTGGCTTGTGAAACCCTGGTAACTACCGGTCAGGTAGTACTGGCAGGTGAGGTGAAATCCAAAGCCTACCTGGATGTACAGGAAATCGCCCGTGGTGTGATCCGTAAGATCGGCTATACCAAGAGCGAATATATGTTTGAAGCCAACAGTTGCGGTATCCTTTCTGCCATTCATGAGCAGTCTGCCGATATCAACCAGGGTGTTGACAAAAAGAAAAAAGAGGAGCAGGGTGCCGGCGACCAGGGTATGATGTTTGGTTATGCCAGCAACGAGACCGATGATTATATGCCATTGGCATTGGATTTAGCGCATAAGATCC
This sequence comes from Bacteroidota bacterium, assembly GCA_028875955.1. GTDB lineage: Bacteria > Bacteroidota > Bacteroidia > Chitinophagales > Chitinophagaceae > Sediminibacterium. Next base: position 753 of record JAGWTX010000355.1, read on the forward strand.
TGATTGAACTGGCTGCCTTACGCAGAGAGAACAAACAGATCAAATACCTGCGTCCTGATGCCAAAAGCCAGGTTACACTGGAATATGATGACAATAACCGCCCGGTTCGTATCGATGCGATCGTGGTGTCTACCCAGCATGATGATTTTGATACCGAAGCCAAAATGCTGGCCAAGATCAAAGAAGATATCGTTACTATCCTGATCCCGCGTGTAAAAGCCAAGTATAAGAAATATGCAAAGCTGTTTAACGACAAGATCAAATACCATATCAACCCTACCGGTAAATTCGTGATCGGCGGACCACATGGCGATACAGGCCTGACCGGCCGTAAGATCATCGTGGATACCTACGGTGGAAAAGGTGCGCATGGTGGTGGTGCCTTCAGCGGAAAAGATCCCAGCAAGGTTGACCGTTCTGCTGCCTATGCAACCCGTCATATCGCCAAGAACCTGGTAGCAGCCGGTATCGCTGATGAAGTGCTGGTGCAGGTTTCCTATGCCATCGGCGTGGCACAACCCACATCGATCAATGTAAACACATACGGAACTGCAAAAGTGAAACTGACCGATGGTCAGATCGGTAAGATTGTTCAGGAAGTGTTTGACATGCGTCCTTACTTTATCGAACAGCGTCTGAAACTCCGTACACCGATGTACAGTGAAACAGCGGCTTATGGACACATGGGCCGTAAAAACGAAGTGGTGACCAAGGAATTCGCCCTGCCCAACGGTAAAGTGAAAAAAGTGAAAGTGGAATTGTTTACCTGGGAGAAGCTGGATTATGTAGCCAAAGTAAAAAAAGCATTCGGCGTCAAATAAGCTGAAAGAAATACAGGAACCTCTGCTCATTTGGGCAGAGGTTTTTTATTTTTAGGGTGAGAAGGAAGTCAGAACATTGTCTTACCTTTTCTAAGTCAGAATCGGATTGTTTCGTAAGATAAAATCCATGAACCCATGAAAAAGAATCTATCGGTTGCCGCTTTCGGATTTGTTTTTATGTTTATTGTCATGCGTTGGCAGGGGGCAGGACTGGTTACACCCGTCAGCCTCAAAGGGATTGTGGACCTTGAATTTGCCACTACCAACCAGCGGGTCCAGGAATTATTGCTGCACTGGAACATGACTACGCTGAAAATGAATATCTGGCTGGATTTTCTTTTTATCGTTTCCTATGTGCTCTTTTTTTCTTTGTCGGCCGAAACACTGGCCTTTAAATATGCGGAAACCGGATTCATGCGGAAACTGGGTTTGTGGCTGGCCAGGCTGGCCTATGTTGCCGGTGTTTTTGATATTGCGGAAAACCTGTTGATGCTGCAGACCGTTTCAGGAAACCATACCAATGCCTCCCTGCACCTCACTTATTATTGTGCGGCTTTCAAATTCGGATTGATCGCCTGTATTGTCCTGTATGTAATCATCTCCCTTCCCAAAATATTCCGGAAAAACAGCTGAGATGGAAAAAAATCCCTGGGTCATCCAAAGCCAGAAGACAATCTATGATAATCCCTGGATCACGGTAACGGAATATGGCGTGCTGAACCCATCGGGTAATCCCGGTATCTACGGTAAGGTCCATTTTAAAAATACTGCCGTCGGCATCCTTGCGTTGGATGAGGAAAAGAATATTTACCTGGTGGGACAATACCGTTTTGCAACCGATAGCTATAGCTGGGAAATACCGGAAGGAGGCGAACTGGTTTCTGCTGACCCGATGGCAGGGGCGAAAAGGGAATTATTGGAAGAAACCGGTCTGCAGGCGAAGAACTGGGAGGTATTGCTGACGATGCATCTGTCCAATTCGGTCAGTGATGAAAAAGCCATTGTTTACCTGGCAACCGGTCTTACACAACATTTGTCTTCACCGGAAGAAACGGAACAACTGGTGGTAAAAAAAATGCCACTGGAGCAAGCTTATCAGCTGGTAGAGCAAGGAGTGATCACCGATTCCATCTCTGTGGCTGCTATCCTAAAAACCAAACTACTTTTCGGTGAAGGAAAAGGGAAATAATACATTTGCAGATGCCTGTAAAACAAAGTTCACTCATCATTGGCCGTCAACCGCTGGTGGAAGCCCTGCAAACGGGTAAAGCCATCGATAAGATTTTACTGCAGAAGAATACCGGAGGGGATGCCATCCTGTTGATCCGGAAACTGGCCAGGGAGTTGAATGTGCCCATCCAGATTGTGCCGGTGGAGAAACTGAACGGAATGACAAAAGCCAACCACCAGGGGATTGTGGCATTCGCTGCCAGGGTGCAGTACATGGATCTGCAACAGGTGATCGACCATGTGGTTTCCAAAGGGGAGCTGCCGCTTTTCCTGATGCTGGATGGGGTGACGGATGTGCGGAATATCGGGGGGATCGCCCGTTCGGCGCTTTGTTGCGGTGCCCAGGCCATCATTATCCCGGATAAGGGGGTGGGTGCCCTGAATGAAGAAGCCATGAAAAGCAGTGCGGGTGCGTTGGAGCTGATCCATATCTGCCGGGTGAACAGTTTGCTCAAAGCGGTGGATACCCTGCACCTGAATGGCATCAGCGTTTACACCAGTGAAATGCGCGCGGAAAAGAATGTGTTTGAACTTCCCTTTACCGACCCCTGCTGCATCATCATGGGCGATGAGGGAAAAGGCGTACAACCCTATCTGGCCAAAGCGGCCGATCAGTTTTTCAAGATCCCCATGGCTGCCACATTTGACTCTTTCAATGTGTCCGTGGCAACCGGGATCATCTTATACGAAGCCATGAAACAACG
>JAGWTX010000356.1 GCA_028875955.1 Bacteroidota bacterium
ATACTGGGAATGCCATTACTGGGTGCTTTGTGTTCCTATGCACAGGAAGACAGCAGCCACCGGTTTTCCCTGCACGCGCAATCAACAGTCATTCCCCAATACCACGGCCGGTTTTCATCCCCCTATAGCGGTTCAAACAGCCTCGAATCATCCGAACCTGTGAGAACATCGGTTTCTTTTTCGGGATTTCTGGCTTACAAACCTTTTCGGCATACCTATTTTGTTTTTAACCCGGAAGCGGCCGGAGGCAGGGGATTGAGCAAGACCCTGGGGATAGCCGGTTTTCCCAATGGGGAAGTCTACCGCGTAGGCGATCCCCAACCCAAACCCTTTATCGCCAGGTTGTATGCAGAACAAAGAATACCCCTCAGCCAAAGAAAAATCCGGATAACCGATGATCAGAACCAGATCGCAGAATATACCAACCAGGATTATCTCTCGGTTATTGCCGGTAAGTTTTCACTGACCGACTTCTTTGATGATTCACAGGTCAGTCATGATCCCAGAACCCAGTTTATGAACTGGAGCCTGATGGGAAACGGTGCCTGGGATTATCCCGCCAACACAAGGGGATATACATTGGGTATGGTAGTCCAGCTGCTATACCACGATTGGGCCATCAGAACCGCCATGACAGCCATCCCAATAGAAGCCAATGGTCCTGAATTACAATTTAAATGGGGCAAAGCCATGGGTTGGGTATTGGAAGCAGAAAAGACCCATTTGTTCCAAAAAGATGAAGCCCATTTCACCACCTTGCATGCAGGAATCTATCTGAATAAAGCCAGGATGGGTGACTACCAACTTGCCATTCAACAGGCGGGAAACATGCCTCCTGATATCACCCAATACAGAAGTTATGGAAGAACCAAATGGGGGTATTATGCAAGTTTGGACAATCATTTTGGCAACCTGCATCATTTTATCAAACTCAGCTGGAACGACGGACAGAATGAATCCTGGGCTTTCACCGAAATCGACCGGAGTCTTGCAACAGGTATCCAACTGGATGGAATGGTCTGGAAAAGAAAACAGGATAAACTTGGCATTGCCTGGGTAAGCAATGGCATTTCACCAGTTCACCGGCAATACCTATCCAAAGGAGGCTATGGATTTCTGATCGGGGATGGACAACTAAAGTATGGACATGAAAACATTCTGGAAATCTATTATTCCTGGCAGGTGAATGCAAAAATCAGCCTGAGTCCTGATTTCCAGTATATCAGCCACCCTGCCTATAACAAAGACAGGGGCCCTGTTGCTGTCTGGGCACTGCGTTTTCACCTGGAACTATAACGCATAAAAAAAAGCCACCGGTAAAGTGGCTTTTAAAAAAAGGTTTATGGTAATTATACGGCGAAAGAGGTTCCACAGCCACAGGTCTTGCTGGCATTGGGGTTGCTGAAGGTAAATCCCCGGCTGTTTAAACCACCCTGCCAATCCACTTCCATACCATATAGATACAGCTGGTGACTTTTGTTCATGACGCATTCAATGCCATCAATGATAAAATTTTCATCCTCCCCGGTAGCTTGATCAAAACCGAGTACATACGTCATTCCGCTGCATCCACCACCTTTCACACCAATGCGTAATTTCTGTGATTTGTCAAAACCCTCCTCGTCCATTAACCGCCTGATTTCGGAAATCGCACCTGCGGTTAGACTAACGGGGGCTGTATAAGTAGCTGTTTCCATCGTTGAAATGTTTAACCTGTTTAGGTTACAAAGTTACAAAGTTTGTGAGAAAGCGGGGTTTCCCGTCTTTACGATACTGGAAAATTCAGGCGGATGGCCCAAACCGGGCTTTCAGATTTTACCGCCTTCTTTACCTTATTTTTGTCAAAAATAAACTGTGGATACGCAATACCTTGTTTTGCTGTTAGTGGTTCTGGTGGGTGGGATCGGTTATTATTTTTATAACCGGGAAAAACCGGTGAAGGAAGCGAAAGCAATGGATCAAAGTTCAGTCCCCCTGCAACTACAGGCATACGAAAGAATGATCCTGTTGGTGGACAGAATCGCACTCCCCAACCTGATCAACCGGAATAACCAGGAATTGATCAGTGCAAAAGAAATGCAACGGCTACTGAGCCGGAACATCCGGGACGAATTTGATTACAATATCACCCAACAGATCTATATCACTCCGGAAACCTGGAAAGCCGTCCGTAACCTCAAAGAAAAAAACCTGCTCATTATTCACCAGATGGCTTCCGGTTTACCCGAAAATGCCAGTAGTTACGAACTGAACAGGGCAATTCTTGATTTCCTGATGCAGGATCCGGCCTCACAATTACCCGAACTGGTTTGTGAAGCCCTGAGTTTTGAAGCAAAAAAGTTATTGTGAGGGATGCATGACAACAAAGAAAACAAACTACAAAGAAAACCCTATGCAGGATAAGATAAAAACGACAGACAGCGGGATACAGATCAAAACCTGTTATACGGCTGCGGATCTGAGGGATGCGGTTGCTGCTGAGAAACCCGGTGAATATCCGTTTACCAGGGGGATCCAGCAGGATATGTATCTGGGGAAACTATGGACCATGCGCCAGTATGCCGGTTTCTCCACTGCAGAAGAAAGTAACAAACGTTACCATTATCTTTTATCACAGGGTGTCATGGGATTAAGTGTTGCTTTTGACCTCCCCACACAAATCGGTTACGACAGCGATCATCCATTGGCCGAAGGAGAAGTGGGGAAAGTCGGGGTTGCCATTGATAGTCTGGAAGACATGGAATTATTGTTCCGGGATATCAAACTGGAACAGGTAAGTACATCCATGACCATCAATGCCACGGGTTTTATCTTACTGGCGTTTTATGTGGCATTGGCAAAAAAGCAGGGGGCGGATCTGACAAAGATCACTGGCACCATTCAGAATGATATCCTGAAAGAGTACGCAGCCAGGGGAACTTATATCTATCCCCCCAAACCCTCGATGCGCATCATAACGGATATTTTTGAATGGTGTAGCCGGAATCTGCCCAAATGGAATACGATTTCCATCTCAGGCTACCATATTCGCGAAGCCGGCAGTACAGCGGTTCAGGAAATTGCCTTCACACTGAGTAATGGAAAAGCTTATGTGCAGGCAGCTATAAACAAAGGTTTGGATATCAATGTATTTGGAAAAAGATTGTCGTTTTTTTTCAACGCACATAATAACCTGTTTGAAGAAGTGGCCAAATTTCGTGCCGCCCGCAGGATGTGGGCGAAAATGATGAAGGATCTGGGTGCCACAGATACCAAAGCCATGATGCTGCGGTTTCATACACAAACAGGTGGCGCAACCCTAACCGCACAACAGCCCCTGAACAATATCAGCAGGGTAACCATTCAAACCCTTGCCGCAGTTTTGGGAGGCACCCAAAGCCTGCACACCAACGGGTATGATGAAGCCCTTAGCCTGCCCACCGAAGAAGCTGCCAGGATCGCCCTGCGAACACAACAGATTGTCGCATTTGAAAGCGGTGCTCCCGATACGGT
>JAGWTX010000357.1 GCA_028875955.1 Bacteroidota bacterium
GCATCGATCAGGTGAACATGCGCTTTATCCGTCAGTTCGGGTAATTGTCCGTTCATCTGCATCGCCAGTTTCGCCTTGGCATGGATAAAGTCGTATTCACCGGTTATCTGGAGATATTGCTGCAGCAGCGGGCTATAAACAGACAAACGGGCTGTCAGTTCTCTTAATATCCGCTGTATTTCTCTTGCTTCATCGTTTTCCAGTGCAAAAACGTCATTGTTGAGTTCAATGGTTTCTTCCGGTTCGATAAATGCGGTTTTTCTGCTGTCACTTTCGCCGTGCAGAATCCCTTTCACCTGTCGCTTATGTTCAGAAAAAACGGCCACCACCCTCCTGCCGTTACTAAAACTTTCGTCTATATCCGCACTATAGCCTGCTTTGGTGAGTTTGGCAACCACTTTGTCGAAAACCCTTCTCAATTCGTTCCGTTTGCGGAACAAACTCATCCTGATTTTTTGCAGGTCTTCAGATGCTTTGTCTTTTACGTTACCGCTCTCATCCAGGATCTCATCAATCAGTTCAATGATTACTTTTTCAAAATAAGAACCTTCGATTACCTGGCTGAGTGCCGGAAACGCCTGTCTTCTCTCGGCATCAAACCAACGAAAAACATTTCCGATATTTTCTGTCAGTTTCCGGATCGGCATCCACTGTTCTCCGGTAAGCAGGGCTCCCGGGATCGAAAGCAATTTCAGATCCCTGCTGAGATTATGGGGGAAATCACTCGGGAAATACTGGGATTGCTGCAGGATGAGTTTGTATTCATTCGACTGGTTTAACTCCAGAGAAATGTATTCCTTTTTCGTATGGACACGCAATTCCGATGCCTTTTCCCTGGCATATTCGGTTCTGGCATGTTCTTTCAGTAATGCCTTAACTTTGTCAAACTCCAGTTGGGAAGCAGCTGAATCCGGGTACAAACGCATACGATCCTATCAGTTTTATGGTGCAAAGGTAATGGCTTCCCAGTGACAAACCGGATGATGGGGTTATCAGGTGTTCTGGTCCGATCCATCCTTCCAGCCGGGATATTTGTTAAAAAAACCTTAGCAAATACGGCTTTTGTAAGGCATGAACAATATACCCGTCAGAATGTTAGTATGGATGTGGTATTTTAATAATCCGGTATCCTGTTTACCCGGTCAGTTTTTCCTAAATAACGGAAGGGTAATCAGGCGCTAAAAAAACTACAAATGAAAAAAAGCTATTTCTCGTTGTTGCTCATGGTGCTGGGTTTTACAGCCTGTGCCCAACCCAAAAAAGAAAAGACCCTACAAATGATGAATAATGAACAAATTCCCGCAGGCGTAAAAACAGAAACCGCCATTTTCGGAGAAGGCTGTTTCTGGTGTACTGAAGCCTTTTTTCAACGGCTGAATGGCGTTTATAAAGTGATCAGCGGCTATGGCGGCGGTTCCGTTGAAAATCCCAGTTATGAACAGGTTTGTGATAAAACAACCGGTCATGCGGAACTGGCAAAGATCATTTATGATCCGGCCAAAATCAGTTATGATGAATTACTGGAAGTATTCTGGAAGACCCATGATCCGACCACATTTAACCAGCAGGGGAATGATGTGGGACCTCAATACCGGAGCGTCATATTTTACCTGAATGAGGAACAGAAGGAAAAAGCAGAACATTACAAAGAAAAACTCGATAAAAGCGGTGCCTGGGACAAACCCATTGTAACTGCGATAGAACCTTTTAAAAATTTCTATCCCGCAGAAAACTACCACCAGAATTACTACAATGACAACCAGAACCAGGGCTATTGCCGTTTTGTGATCGCTCCCAAACTGGAAAAGTTTGAAAAAGTATTTAAAGACAAATTAAAAAAGCAATAAGCGTTACTGAAGAGAAAATCCATTGCTTTTCCAGGACCCGGTATCCCCATGACCGGGTCTTGTTTTTTAGGGTAAGGAATAAAACATATGAACCCCCGGTCCGCCCTGCTGCCAGGTGGGCAGAATAACGGCAAACGGGGTTTTATTGTGAAACAGGATTTTTCTGACCAGGGGATAAAACTGGTTGGCCAATTGTGCAGAAAGGATACCGACACCGGCTCCGGCCACAACATCACCCAACCAGTGTTTATTATTATACATCCGTAAATAACCTGTTAAAGCCGCTACCCCATAACCGGCAATGCCATACCAGGGCGAGACATCACTGTATTCCTGTCGCAATAATTCAGCAGATGCAAATGCCGTAGCTGTATGCCCTGAGGGAAATGAATAGGGATCTGAGAGATCGGGTCTGGTTTCCCGGCTGGTTCTTTTTACGGTAAAAATAACTGTGGTGGCTATTGCAGCCGCCATCCCATCAATCATTAACCGGTCAAACAATTTGTGCTTGCCCTTGACACCGGCAATGCTTAACACATGACCGGCAACTGCCGGTAAATACTGGATATAATTATCCAGATGCGTGTAATTGCCATTGGCGGCTACGAGTCTTTTTTGCGCATCCTCATTCCAATCCAATAACGTGGAATTGTTCAATGAGAATACCCCGTACAGGACAAAAGTTGCCGGCAGTACCATTCGATGGAGAAATGTTTTCGTAGGGATTGCGGTAACAGCATAATCGTGTCGGGACGAATCCTTATTCCGGTTTACCTGCTGAGCTGAAGCACGGGAAAAAGGACTGATCATCAAAACCGAAATAAAAACATATTTATACATAACTTCTAGATCTAGGGTAAAATCCTTGTTCTTCTCAATTCGAGCAGGTTAAGGGCATTGGGGTAAAAATCACGGATATTGGGCTGGACCAGGTGAATGGCCATATCATACCATAACGGAATCACAGGGGCATCATTGATAACCATCTGATCCATTTCACGGTACAACTGATGCCTGACAGAATCCCGGGTTTCCTGAATGGCCTCTTCATAAAGCTTGTCAAATGCCGGATTCCGGTATCGGGTATAATTGGGTGGTGCCGGGTTTTTGCTATAGAACATGGCCATATAGTTTTCCGCATCCGGATAATCCGCAATCCAGCTTCCCCTGAAAAACAAAGCCTGCGATTTTGCGGTTTGTTCCAGCAAGAGACTTTTTTGAACAATCTCCACTTGTACCGGGATGCCAATTTCTTCCAGCTGCCTGGCTGCAAAACTGGCGATATCTGCATAAATGTTGATCGTAAGCAATTTGATGGGGGCCAATCCCTTTCCCTGGGGATGTCCCGATTCTTTTAGCAGCGCTTTCGCCTTACCGGGATTATAGGAATACCCTTTTACCCAGCGTGTATTCTGGGAAGGAAGACCTCCCGGCACAAAACCGGCTTCCGCCGGGATCCCGATCGAATTGCGCATATACATCATCAGCTGTTTCCGGTTGATGGCATAGTTCATCGCCTGCCGGATACTTTTGTCATTGGTGAATGAATTTTTTACGAGCGGGTTTTCAGGATCGACCAGGATGCCAAAATATTCCGTATTCAGATAAGGATGTTTGTTGAGTTGCAGCTTCCC
>JAGWTX010000005.1 GCA_028875955.1 Bacteroidota bacterium
GCCCATCTGGACATTCCTGGCTTTCACTTCGAAAATGATACCGGTATAATAATTCAAACCCCTGGCCAAAGTAAAATCTGCCACGATGGTTCCTTCCTGTTCCCGCTGATAGTTCAATACGAAATTCAATTCAGCGATGCCCTGCCGGCCATTTTCGGTATGACCGATCAGTTCCTGTAGGGATGCGATCTTTTGGGCATGGGGTCCGGAAAGGGAAAGATAGGTTTCGATGGTTGAAATCTGTTTTGCGGTTAACCCGTTTCTGTCCAGTTCCTCCTTTACTTTTTCCAGACCGATCTTATCCAGTTTATCAATGGCAACGGTGATGGCGGTCAGTTGTTCACTGCCACCGCAAACTTCGGCCAGTGCTGCCAGAATCTTGCGGCTGTTGATATGGAGTTCAATGGGTATGTTGAGCATCTCAAAAACCCTTGTGTAGATCCCTGCCAGTTCCACTTCATTCAAAAGACTTTTACTGCCGACCACATCTGCGTCACACTGGTAAAACTCCCTGTAACGACCTTTTTGCGGGCGGTCCGCACGCCATACAGGCTGAATCTGGTAACGTTTAAAGGGCAGGGTAAGCTGACCGTAATTCATAGCCACATATCGCGCAAAAGGGATCGTGAGGTCATACCGCAACGCCCTTTCGGTGATGCCCTTTGTGTTTTTCCCTTCCAGTATTTTTTCAAAGTCAGATCGGGCCTGGACCTGTTTGTCCGGGTTATCCAAACCGTTATTGAGTATCTTGAAAATCAGTTTATCGCCTTCTTCCCCATATTTGCCCATCAGGGTATCGAGGTTTTCCATCGCAGGTGTTTCCAGCGGTTGAAAACCATGCAGTTCAAAAACAGTTCGGATGGTTTGCAAAATATAATTGCGTTTGCGAACCACCAGGGCATTGAAATCTCGGGTTCCTTGTGGCAGGGAAGGTTTGCTCATATCGGTTATTCAGGTAAGTGCTTGCTGATTCAGTAATGAAAGTCAAAAGTAAAAAGTAAAAAGGGAAAAGCGGTTGTCAATTACAACCCGGTCAGGTGTTTTCGGCAGCGAAGCTGTTTATTAATGCATCACAGGCTTTGTCGAGAAGGTCATAAACAAATTGAAAATCCTTTTGGGTGCCATACCAGGGGTCGGGTACTTCTCTTTTTTCGCCGGGATATAACAACTCCAGTATCAGGGAGACTTTTGTCTCATCCCATTCGGAACCGGCCATTCTCCTGACCTCCCAGAAGTTTTCCTCATCCATCACAAAGATCCTGTTGAATCGTTGCATATCCTCTTTTGTAAACTGTCTGCCTCTTTGATGACTGATATCGATGCCATGACTGGCAGCTGTTTGTCTAGACAACACATGAGGCGGTTCTCCAATATGATAGCCGGATGTACCCGCACTGTCAATCAACCAGTTGAATCCCGCCTTTGCTGCCTTATCGGCTAAAATGCCTTCTGCCAGCGGACTCCGGCAGATATTGCCCAGACATACCATTAAAATATTCATGGTGCAAACTTACGATTCCCGCCGGGTTGAAAGGTTTCCGAAAACGATTGCGTATTGTATCAGGCGTGCTAACGTCTATTAGCTTTAACATACCGGGGTTTATGGAATAACCGCAGTTTGAGCATCTTTAGGATGTGTTCAGTAGATTTTAATGAAATTGTCATTCACAAATATTGGACACAAATAAAATTATTGCCTAAATTGCCCATCCCTGTTTAAATGGATTGTTAAATGGAGAACGAATACCGAGCTAAACAGAAGAAAAGTTATAATTTAATGCGGATGTCCTATGATCTGACAATCGCTGTCTTATTATTAGGAATGTCTGTTGTAATGCTGTTTGCAGAAAAGCTGAAAATTGAACAATTGTCCGGTCCGGATAATAATTTTTTCAGGTATTTCTTTGGTGGTCTGTGTCTATTGTATGGTGGATTTCGGTTATACAGGGGGGTCAAGCATGACTATTAAGATGAAAAACCATGTGACGTACGTTTGCTGGCTGGTTATTGGAATGTTCTTTGTTTCTTGTACAGGTACCGGTAAAAAACCGGATACACGCGATACACCCACACAGGGTACCATCAATATCAGCGTGGATGAAAGTTTTAAGCCGGTGATCCAGGAAGAATTGCTGGTGCATCATTCTTCCTTTCCAAAAACAACCATCCATGTGACGTATAAATCTGAAGCAGCCTGTTTCAGGGATTTACAGTCAGACAGTACCCGGATGATCATCGTTGCCCGGGGGCTTACCGAAAAAGAGGATTCAGTGTATCAGAATAATCTTTCCTATAAGCCCTTGTATGGAATCCTGGCCTATGATGCGGTAGTGGCTATCGTTAACCGGGAATCAAAAGACAGCGTATTCACATTGGCTGATCTAAGAGATATCTTAAGTGGCAAACGCAAGGTTACGGCTGTCATGGATGGGAAAAATGCTACCAGTACGGTACGCTATCTGCAGGACAGCATTCTGCATGGAGCGCCCTTCGGATCGAATGTGGTAGCTTCAGAAAATAGTCAACAAGTCATAGATGTTATTTCGAAGAATCCGGGAATGATTGGTTTTGTGGGATTGAGTTGGATAGGGGATAGTTATGATCCTCAGCAGATTGCATACCGGAAAAAGATCCGGACAGCATTGATTGAATGTGTGAAATGTGAAGAAAAAGGCTATTTCGCCAAACCTTCACAGGCATCTTTGAGTTATGGAGAATATCCTCTGGCACGGCCCTTGTACTATATACTGAAGGAAAATGATACAGGACTGGGCACAGGGTTTATGAATTTTATGAGTTTGGAGAGAGGGCAACTGATTTTCAGAAGATCATTTCTCGTTCCTGCGAAAATGGGTTTTATCAACAGGACGGGAAAAATACAGGTAGCTGATTGACACTATAATAATAAAAAACTGAAAAATGAAGAAGACCGTTTCTCTGATGTTTACAGCATTGCTTGCTGCACAGTGTTTGATGGCCCAGTTGGCTGAAGGCATAAAAATGCTGGATTATGAAAAAAACAAAAGTGCCAAAGAAGTATTTCAGAAAGCTTATGATGCCAATCCCAAAGATCCGCAAACCATCTATTGGTTAGGCCAGGCCTTACTGGCCCTGCATACTGATGAAAAGGGGAATGACCAGCTGAATGCAGCCAAAGCGCTGTATCAGAAAGGTTTGCAGGAAGTAGGCAGCGATCCCTGGTTATTGGTTGGCATGGGTCAGGTTGAAATACTGGAAAATGGGGATATGAATTCTGTAAAACAGAAATTCGAACAGGCCATTACCGCCAGTACACCTACCCGGGGCAGAAATAAAAACAAACCCGATGCGGATATCCTGAATGCGATCGGCCGCGCGAATGCCGAAGTCGCCATCAACCAGGGTGATCACCAATATGCGATCGATAAGCTGAAAGAAGCGATGACACTGGATCTCACCAATCCAAGGATCCCGATCAATCTGGGTATCAATTACCTGAAACTGGGCGGACAAAACGGTGGTGAAGCCGTAAAAGCGTTTATGGAAGCCATCAACCGGGACCCCCAGAATGCGCGTGCGTATTACCGTATCGGAAAAGTGTATGAAAGCCAGAACAACAAGGAACTGTTTGAACAATATTTTGCGAAAGCCGTAGTTGCCGATCAGACCTTCCCGCCGGTATATTTTGCTTATTATGACTATTACCAGAACAAGGATGTAAACCTGGCCAAAGACTATCTGAGCAACTATATCAAATATGCCGATAAGGATCCCAAGAATGATCTCTGGGAAGCCAATTATCTGTTTCTCGCCGGAAGCTATGCCGAGTCGCTGGCCAAAGTAAAACAGATCGATGCTTCCGTTGGAGCCAAAGCCCTTCCTAAAATCAACCTGTTGTATGCACTGAACTATGACAGGCTGGGTGATTCCCTGCAGTCAAAGAATTATCTGACCCAGTATTTTGCCAATGAGACGGTTGACAAGATCCTGCCATCCGATTATGAGCTGGCTGTGAAAGTGTTCTCCAAGTTCCCCGGCAATGAAGCCCAAGCGGTTAGTTATCTCCAGAAAGCCATTGATTCAGACACTTCCAAGGTGAACAAACTGAATTATATGTCACAGGCTGCGGATTTGTATGCCAAAGCCAAGAATTATACCGAACAGCTGAAATGGCTGCAAAAACAGGCCGATCTGAGAGGAACCATGGGGGAATATGATTATTATACTATGACATTTGCGGCATTTAATGCGAAAGATTATACCGAAACCATCAACCTGGCGAAAAAATACATGATTGCTTTCCCGGGTAAACCACAGCCCTATGCTTTTTATACCAGGGCTGCCAAAGCATCCGATCCGGATACCACCACCGGAACAGGAGCCGTATACCTGTCTTACCTGGATTCTGTTCTGACTGGTCTTGATAAGGAAAAACACAAAAAAGATATCTTCCTGAATGAGTACTATATCCTGAATGTGTATGTAAAAGAGCTGGTCAGGCTGAAAAACGACCCCGATTTCAAAATCACCACCGACGGTCAGAAAACACCTGTGGTGGAGCAATACCTGGCCACCTGTCAGAAAGTGGTGGATGTGACGGATAAGATGATGAGCCTGTATCCGGACCCTGCAGATGACAACAACCAGTTTGCACAGAAAACCAAAGCGGATATTCTGAAACGTATCGAATATTACAGCAATCCGCCGGAAGCTACCAAGAAAGGCGGCAACAGCGGATCCGGCCAATCTGGCAAAAACAAATAAAAAATTTGAAAAAACTCCCCTTTAATGGGGAGTTTTTCTTTTATATCTCCCTCACTAGCTTATTTTTGCGCAACATTAATTGCAATTTCATGGATTGGCTTTCTCTTATCTCCGATGCAAGTGCGACAAATTCCGCCGCTAATTATTTCCCGATAGGTGTTCAACTGATCTTTGCAGCGGGTTTTGTGGCCACCATGATCGGGGTTTCTGCCTGGGTGGGCCCCAAACGTAAAACGGCGGATAAACTGGAGAATTTTGCCAGTGGTATCGAGTCCCATGGCAATGCCCGGCAGCCCATGGCCATCAAATATTTCCTGGTAGCCATTCTCTTTGTACTTTTTGATGTGGAAGTGATCTTCTTTTATCCCTATGCGGTCAATTTCCGTGAACTGGGATGGGGTGGATTTTCAGCTGTCATACTTTTTGTTGCCTTTTTCCTGGTAGGATTTATCTATATCATCAAGAAAGGGGCATTAAAATGGGAAGATTGATTCGTTGCACCTGTGAGATAAGAAGGAAATAGAACAACTATCCGGTAAGATACTTGTTGTAAGGAGGGGCCGGTAACCAATTTTCGAATTTTAAATTTTCAAATCAGTCTATGTCACGTCCCGTACGATTTAATATTCATCCGATAGGTGCCCAGACATCCGAATCTGTGGCAGGTATTGAAGCACCTGAAGGATATGCAGGAGAAGGTTTTTTTACTTCCCGTCTCAGTGATGTGGTGGGTCTGGCCCGAAAGAATTCTCTCTGGCCCCTGCCTTTTGCCACATCCTGCTGTGGTATCGAATTCATGGCCACCATGGGTTCTCATTATGACCTGGCCCGTTTCGGTTCCGAAAGGGTAGGCTTCTCGCCCCGGCAGTGCGATCTGCTGATGGTGATGGGTACCATTGCCAAAAAGATGGGGCCGGTTCTCCGGCAGGTATACCTTCAGATGGCGGAACCCCGCTGGGTGATAGCGGTGGGTGCCTGTGCTTCCAGCGGAGGGATCTTTGATTCCTATAGTGTGTTACAGGGTATTGACCAGATCATTCCGGTGGATGTGTATGTACCGGGTTGCCCGCCCAGGCCCGAAGCCATTTTGGATGGTTTTATGAAAATTCAGGACCTGGTAGGACAGGAAAGTATCCGAAGAAGAAACAGCGAACAGTATAAGGCCCTGATGAACGGGTATGGAATCGAATAAGGTCAGATAACCGGGATCAATTGACCCGGTGACTAATTTTTTTACTATGGGCGCCAGTCCATGGACAAAGAACAAAAAATGGGATTAACGAACGAAAGAATTCAGGAAAGGTTGACCGGGAAATTTGGAGACGCTGTCTTTCATTTTGAAGAGTCCTATGGTATGCTCAGTTTTGAAGCAGCCAAAGAAAACAACCTGAAAGTATTACAGTTCCTGCATGATGATGCGGAACTGGGTTTTCGGTTTCTGACCGATCTCTGTGCCGTGAATTATCCGGATCAGCCCGGAAGGGAACTCGCAGTGGTGTATCACCTGCATAACCTGGTTGACAATCTGCGCATACGCTTCAAGGTGTTTACGGATATCACAACACCGGATGTATATACCGCTTCCAAATTGTTTGCGGCAGCCAACTGGATGGAGCGGGAAACCTATGATTTTTTCGGTGTAAACTTTGTAGGTCATCCGAACCTGAAAAGGATTTTGAATGTGGATGAGATGGATTATTTCCCGTTGCGGAAAGAATATCCTTTGGAAGACCAGACAAGGGTGGACAAGGATGATGAGATGTTCGGCCGCTAGGATCGGGCCGCTAAAGCGGCCTGAACGCTAAAGCAAAATAGCCGAATACCGAACCAAACGTACAAGTGTGCGACGCAACCTGGATGAGGATAGCGAACAAGTTGATTAACTAAAAAAATAAAGCCCCTCAGGGGTTTGGGTATGACAGAGCATCACCAACATATCAAACTGCCGGAAGGCTCAATCGAGAAACAGACCGTAACACTGAATGTGGGGCCAACACACCCGGCTACACACGGTGTATTTCAGAATATCATGGAACTGGACGGAGAGCGGATCGTTTCAACGGAATCCACCGTGGGTTATATCCACCGGGCTTTTGAAAAGATCGCAGAACGCCGGCCGCTTTACCAGATCACACCCCTGACAGACCGGTTGAATTATTGCAGCAGCCCGATCAACAATATGGGCTGGCACCTGACCTGTGAAAAATTACTGGATGTG
This sequence comes from Bacteroidota bacterium, assembly GCA_028875955.1. Classification (GTDB taxonomy): domain Bacteria; phylum Bacteroidota; class Bacteroidia; order Chitinophagales; family Chitinophagaceae; genus Sediminibacterium. The sequence continues at coordinate 6,962 of JAGWTX010000005.1, forward strand.
AAAACACCCAAAAGGGTGGACTATCTCAGGATCATCATCATGGAACTGGCCAGGATCTCCGATCACCTGATCTGTAATTCCATCGTGGGTGTGGATACCGGCGCCTATACCGGCTTCCTGTATGTGATGCAATACCGTGAATTAATCTATGAGATATATGAAGAAGTATGCGGGTCCCGTCTTACTACTAATATTGGGCGTATTGGCGGTTTTGAAAGGAATTTCTCAAATACGGCGTTTACGAAACTCGAGAAATTCTTAAAGGAATATCCTTCTGTTTTAAAAGAGTTTGAAAACCTGTTTACCCGGAACCGCATCTTTATGGACCGCACCATCGGAACAGGCGGGATCAGCGCAGAGCGTGCCCTGAACTATGGATTTACCGGGCCCAACCTACGTGCCACCGGTGTGGATTATGATGTTAGGGTTCATGCACCATACAGCAGTTACGAAGATTTTGATTTTAGCATACCCGTCGGAAAGACCGGGGATAATTACGACCGTTTCCTGGTACGGAATGAGGAAATGTGGCAGAGCCTGAGTATCATCCAGCAGGCATACCAGAAGATACAGGAATTCAAGGGGGCGGAAGCCGAAGTGTTCCATGCCAATGTGCCCGAATACTATCTGCCCAAGAAAGAAGATGTCTATACCAAGATGGAAGCACTCATCTGGCATTTTAAGATCATCATGGGTGAAGTGGATATGCCCAAAGGTGAAGTATACAAATCTGTGGAAGGGGGTAATGGAGAATTGGGTTTTTACCTGATCAGTGATGGGGGGCGTGCGCCTTTCCGCCTGCATTTCCGCAGACCCTGTTTTATTTATTACCAGGCTTACCCCGAACTGGTTACCGGCGGTATGCTGAGCGATGCGATTGTAACCATGAGTAGCCTGAACCTGATTGCAGGAGAAATGGATGCCTAACTTTTTATCGAAAGAAACATGTCAAAATTTTCAGAAGAAAAACTGGCCAAAGTAAAAGAGATCATGGCACGTTACCCGGAAGGGAAACAGAAAAGTGCCTTACTGCCTGTTCTCCATCTGGCGCAGGATAGCTTTGGTGGCTGGTTAAGCAGCGAAACCATGGATTATGTGGCGGAGCTGCTCAATATCAACCCGATTGAAGTGTATGAAGTGGCTACTTTTTACAGTATGTACAACCTGAAACCGGTGGGTAAATACATGTTTGAAGTTTGCCAGACCGGTCCTTGTATGTTACGGGGCAGTGATGACATCGTCGCCTATATACAGGCGAAACTGGGCATCAAACCCGGTGAAACCACGGCCGATGGTTTGTTTACATTGAAAACGGTGGAATGTCTGGGCGCCTGTGGGTATGCCCCGATGATGCAGTTGGGAAAGACCTATCGCGAACACCTGACAAAGGAAAGGGTGGATGCGATCATAGAAGAGTGTACCAGGAATGCAGCAAAGAATAATTAATTAAAAAGAAAAAATTAAAAAGTAGAAATTAAAAAATCGTTTTTTGACTTTTTCATTTTCACTTTTGACTTTATGATATGGGCGTAAAAATACTTTTAGACAAAGCACACATTGAAGGCATCCGCACTTATGAAGTGTACCGTCGTGAAGGCGGATACCGGAGTGTGGAGAAGGCACTGAAGACCATGAGTCCGGAAGCCATTGTGGAAGAAGTAAAGAAAAGCGGTTTGCGCGGCCGCGGTGGTGCGGGTTTCCCCACCGGTTTGAAATGGAGTTTTCTGGCCAAGCCTGATGGCGTTCCCCGTCACCTGGTTTGTAATGCCGATGAAAGTGAACCGGGTACTTTTAAAGACAGGTACCTGATGGAATTTATACCGCATCTGCTGATCGAAGGATTGGTGGTTGCTTCTTTTGCCTTAGGGAGCAATGCCACCTACATCTATATCAGGGGCGAATATGCCTGGGTTGCCGAAATACTGGAACAGGCCATTGAAGAAGCCAGGGCCAACGGTTTCCTGGGAAAGAATATCCTCGGATCCGGTTTTGATTGTGAGATCTATGTGCACAGGGGCGCAGGGGCTTATATCTGTGGCGAAGAAACGGCCCTGATCGAATCACTGGAAGGTAAAAGAGGGAATCCCCGGATCAAACCCCCCTTCCCCGCTATTCAGGGTGTCTGGATGCGTCCAACCGTGGTGAACAATGTGGAGACGCTAGCAGCCGTAGTTCCCATTATCAACCTGGGTGGGGAAGAATATGCCAAGATCGGAGTGGGTAAATCCACCGGTACCAAACTGATCTCAGCCTGTGGCAATATCAATAAGCCGGGTGTTTATGAGATCGATATGACGATCTCAGTGGAAGAGTTTATATACAGCGATGAATATTGTGGCGGAATTGCCAATGGGAAAAGACTGAAAGCCTGTATCCCGGGTGGTTCATCAGTGCCCATCTTACCCGCAAACCTCTTGCTGAAAACAGCAAAGGGAGAAACCCGCTACATGAATTATGAAAGCCTGAGCGATGGTGGTTTTGCCACCGGATCCATGATGGGGTCAGGTGGATTTATCGTTCTGGATGAAGACCAGTGCGTGGTCAAGAACACGTATACCTTTGCGAGGTTCTACAGACATGAAAGTTGCGGACAGTGTTCACCCTGCCGGGAAGGTACGGGCTGGATGGAAAAATTATTATTGCGTCTGGAAAACGGACAGGGCAAGATCAGCGATATCGATCTGCTTTGGGATATCCAGCGAAAGATTGAAGGAAATACGATTTGTCCGCTGGGTGATGCAGCTGCCTGGCCGGTAGCCGCCGCCATCAGACATTTCAGGGATGAGTTTGAATGGCATGTTACGCATGCAGCGGAAGCGGTAAAATCGAATTATGGACTGGCGCATTATGCAGATCCGATTCATGTGCCGGTTGGGTAGGGGAAATGAAAAGTAAAAATTTAAAAGTAAAAAGTCAAAAAGAAGCAAAAGGTAAAAGTGAAAATTTGAAAGTAAGAAAGGCCCAAAATTCAAAAGTGAATATTCAAAATGGGGGAAGATGCGTTTTACGATTTTGCGTTAAATGAACAGGGAAAGCCATATAATATCAGGCATTGATGTTTTTTCTTTGCAAAAGACATCATTTTATTCGTTGGCAAATGTAAATAGGATAGCATATATAGTTCTTTGTTTGATCAGTTAGTCAGAAGTGCAACATCAATTGGTGCAAATGTGGTTGAGGGAAAGGCAGGCAGTTCAAAAAAAGATTGGAAAAATTATTTCTCCATCGCATTAAAATCTGCCAATGAAACGAAGTATTGGTTGTGTCTTATCAGAGATACCATCGATGTTTCAAAAACAAAAATGGAGGAATTGATCACAGAAGCAAATGAGATATCCAAAATCATTGCCTCAATTATTGTAAACAGTAACCAGTCATTTTGACTTTTGACTTTTGATCGAAATAAAACGAACAAATGAAATGAGACTTCCAAAAATTGTCTCAAATATTATAAACAATGAATAGTCGTTTTTGACTTTTTAATTTTGATTGTTGACTTATGTCGGAACAAACCTTATTCAAAGTAACCATCGATAACATCACGATCGAAGTGCCCGCAGGAACCACGATCCTGAATGCTGCGCGAAAGATCGGTGGTGACGTAACACCTCCTGCCATGTGCTATTACAGCAAATTGCAGGGGAGTGGCGGTAAATGCCGGACCTGTCTGGTGGAAGTGAGCAAGGGTTCGGAAAAAGATCCGCGCCCGATGCCCAAACTGGTTGCATCCTGTCGTACGAATGTGATGGATGGCATGGAAGTGAAAAATATCACCAGTGACAAAGTGCTTGATGCACGTGCAAGCATCGTGGAATTTCTTTTGATCAACCATCCGCTGGATTGTCCGATCTGTGACCAGGCAGGGGAATGCCATTTGCAGGACCTGAGCTATGAACATGGCAAGGAAGGCACCCGGTATGAATTTCAGCGCCGTACCTTTCAAAAACACGATCTGGGCCCCTATATTCAATTGCACATGACAAGATGTATTCTTTGTTATCGTTGTGTGTATGTAGCAGATCAGCTGACGGAAAAAAGGGAACACGGTATACTTGACCGGGGAGATCATGCAGAAATTGCCACCCAGATCCAAAAAAGCCTGGAACATGATTTTATCGGGAATGTCATCGATGTTTGTCCGGTTGGAGCACTGACTGATAAGACTTTCCGGTTCAAAAACAGGGTATGGTTCCTGAAACCCATGGATGCCCACAGGGATTGCCCTACCTGCAGCGGAAAAGTTACCTTGTGGAACAGGGGGGATGAAGTGTTTCGCGTTACTGCCCGAAAAGACGAATGGGGTGAAGTGGAAAGCCTGGAAGACGGTTCCACCGCCTGGATATGCAATACCTGCCGTTTTGAGAAAAAGAAAACCAGTGATTGGGTAATCGAAGGACCCCGGGCCATCAGCCGTCATTCGGTCATTTCCCAGGGGCATTACCAGGGTAAGATCGGTATGCACAAACCCAGGGAAACCTTTACGGCTGTGCATGGCGGCAGGGATCCGAAATTATTAATGGATATTCATTCGGTAAGCGAGGTGAACAGACCTTCGATAGACCTGAGTCTGATTGAAGGACCTGCCCATTCTACTGATTTTAATTTGAAGAAAGACTAATAGCTATACATATCATGACTTTACTTGCTATTGACTGGATTTTGCTGATCGAAAAACTGGTATTGATTGCCATCATTGTTTTTGCAAGCCTGGGTATTGCACTCTATACCACATTTGCAGAAAGAAAAGTTGCTGCCATCCTGCAGGACAGACCGGGTCCGAACCGGGCGGGTCCTTTTGGATTGTTCCAGCCTTTTGCCGATGGCCTCAAGCTGATCATGAAGGAAGAGATTATCCCGAATACGGCCAATCGTTCCTTATTCATACTCGGACCGGGTCTGGCAATGACTGCGGCGCTGATGACCTGTGCGGTTATTCCCTGGAGTAGTCATGTTGAACTGTTCGGAAGAAATATTGAGCTGCAGATCGCGGATATCAATATCGGGATCCTATATGTATTTGGTGTGGTGAGCCTGGGTGTGTACGGGATCATGATCGGAGGCTGGGCATCGAATAATAAATTTTCACTCATGGCAGCCCTTCGGGCAGCTTCCCAGGCCATCAGTTATGAACTGGCCATGGGTCTGGCTTTGATCGCGGTTCTGATGGTTTCCGGTTCCCTGAGCCTCAAAACCATCGTAGACCAGCAGATGGAACCGGGCAGATTGTGGAATGTGGCTTATCAGCCCCTTGGTTTCCTGATCTTTTTTATCTGCGCCATGGCGGAATGTAACCGTACGCCCTTTGATCTTCCCGAAGCAGAAAATGAACTGAACTTTGGTTATCACCAGGAATATTCTTCGATGAAACTGGGATTTTATCTTTTCTCGGAATATGTGAACATGATCATGAGCAGCGCGATCATGGCCTGTTTGTATTTTGGCGGATTTGATATCCCTTTCCTGAATGAAACTACGCTGGCGCCTAATCTGGCAGCGATATTGGGGGTTCTGGCATTGTTGACAAAGATTGTCATATTCATTTTCATATTCATGTGGATCCGGTGGACCATCCCGCGTTTCCGTTATGACCAGTTAATGAACCTGGGTTGGAAAAAACTGATACCATTGGCTTTGCTGAATATGCTGGTAACGGGTGCTGTCATCCTTTATCTGCAGGGATAGGGAGCAGTGAGTTTTGAGTTGTGAGAAATGAACAGGCTGGTTGGTTTGGCTAAGCAGTCTGTAAGATAAGATACTGGTAAACCGGATAACGGGATACCGGAGATAAAGTTGGTTTCATAGTACGATCAAAATATTTTTGCCGGCTGAATGGCCGGTCAGATAGAGGAAAAACATATGCAAGCACTGACAAACAGATCAAAGGAAGTAAGCAGAAAGCCCATGAGTTTTATGGAGCAGTTATACCTGCCTGCTATCCTGAAAGGCATGGCGATCACTTTCAGCCATATATTCAAAAAACAGCCCACGATCCGGTATCCTGAGCAGAAACGACCTTTCAGTCCGGTATTCCGCGGGCTCCATGTTTTAAACAGGGATGAGGAAGGCCGGGAAAGATGCACCGCCTGCGGATTATGCGCCGTGGCCTGTCCGGCAGAAGCCATCACCATGGAAGCGGCAGAACGTTTGCCGGGAGAAGAAAACAAGTATCGGGAGGAAAAATATGCAGCCAGGTATGAAATCAACATGCTGCGCTGTATCTTTTGCGGTCTTTGTGAAGAAGCCTGTCCGAAAGATGCGATTTACCTGAGTGAGACCTTTGCACCAGCCAATTTTACACGGAAAGGATTCATCTACGGAAAAAATGAATTACTGATTCCTGATCCGGTAACAGAGCCTGAAGCATATCAGAAAGCGAGGGGGCTTAAGGAGCCCACAACTGCATCACAAAATTAAAGGGATATTATCAGGTGATCATTGCCACCGGGTTAGCGGCAGGGAAAACCTTGGGTTTTTAATTTTTATAACGATATGAGTACGACAGAAATATTATTCTTTTTTCTCACAGCGCTGGCCATCTTCAGTGCGATCATGGTCTTGGTGAGTAAAAATCCTGTACACAGCGTGCTATGGCTGATAGCCGTTTTCTTTGCCATTTCAGGTCATTATATTCTCCTGAACGCACAGTTCCTGGCCATTGTCAATCTGATCGTATATGCAGGTGCCATCATGGTATTGTTCCTTTTTGTGATCATGCTGATGAACCTGAATGCAGAAACCGAGCCGCAAAAACATATCTGGATGAAACTGGCGGGAGCCATTTCGGGCGGTTGTTTCCTGATGATGCTGGTATCATTGGTAAGACAGGCTTCTGAGTTGAATGGCAAGACCGCCCTGATGGCTGAGGGGAATATCGGGCTGATCAAGAACCTGGGTAAGGCTTTGTTCAGCGATTATGTGGTTCCGTTTGAAATAACCAGCGTGCTGTTCCTGAGTGCGATGGTGGGTGCGGTGGTGATTGGTAAAAAATAAAGACTCTTCCTGATGGAAGGTGATGAATATCATTGTTAACTGCCTTGTGCCGAAAGTACAAGGACAAAACCCGATAAGGGTCCGTATATGCCGATACAATATTATATCTATTTCTGTTTAACCTTATTCAGCATCGGAATCATTGGTGTGCTGACCCGCAGAAACGCGATCATCGTTTTCATGTGTATAGAACTCATGTTGAATGCGGTTAACCTTTTGCTGGTTGCTTTTTCCAAAATGCATTATGCAGCCGGTCTCAGGCAGGATCCGGCTACCAGTGCAGGCATCGATGGACAGTTATTTGTATTTTTTATCATGGTCGTTGCCGCTGCGGAAGTGAGCGTGGGGCTGGCCATCATTGTGATGATGTACCGGAATACGCATTCGGTAGACATCAATTTTTTAAACAGATTGAAAAACTAAAAAGCCTGGCGTGAAAAGCCTGATGTCATACGCCGACCCGCGTTTACATCCTGTCTTCAGCGTTTAGCGATCATTGGATATGAGCAAATTTGTTTACTTAGTTCCCTTGTTTCCCCTGCTGGGTTTCCTGATCAACGGATTGGGCAGGAAGTCATTGTCCAAATCAGCCATCAGCCTGATCGGAAGCGGCTCCATCCTGGTATCCTTTGTGGTAAGCCTGCTGATCTTCTTTGATGTAAAAGCCAACGGAGGTTCGGTAGTAACCCTGTTCCAGTTTATTGATACCGACAGCATCCATATCCCATTTGCTTTTCAGATCGACCAGTTATCATCGCTCTTCCTGCTGATCATTACCGGCATCGGTTTTCTCATACACCTGTATTCCTCGGCCTATATGCATGAGGAGGCATCCCCGCATTATGCGCGTTATTTTGCCTACCTGAACTTATTTGTTTTTTCCATGCTGCTATTGGTACTGGGTGCCAACTATGTGATCATGTTTATCGGATGGGAAGGTGTGGGTCTTTGTTCCTACCTGCTGATCGGTTTCTGGTTCACCAATAATGATTATAACTACGCTGCGCGCAAAGCATTTGTCATGAACCGGATCGGTGACCTGGGTTTCTTACTGGCCGTTTTCTGGCTCTTAAGCAAACTGGGTACGGCTACCTACAGCGATGTGTTTGCCCAGGTTTCCAGTCTCAGCAGTTTTGACATCACGGCGATCACTATGTTGCTTTTCGTAGGAGCCATGGGTAAGAGCGCACAGATACCTCTGTATACCTGGTTACCCGATGCGATGGCCGGTCCTACACCCGTATCAGCCCTGATCCATGCGGCTACCATGGTTACCGCAGGTATCTATATGATTGCCAGAAGCAATATTTTATATACCATGGCTCCGGCAACCCAAACACTGGTGGCTGTTATCGGCCTGGCCACAGCCATTTTCGCGGCAACCATTGCACTCAGGCAAAACGATATCAAGAAAGTACTGGCTTATTCAACCGTTAGCCAGTTGGGTTATATGTTCCTCGGCTTAGGTGTTGGCGCTTATACCGGTGCTGTATTCCATGTAATGACGCATGCTTTTTTCAAAGCCCTTTTGTTCCTGGGCGCAGGCTCAGTAATCCATGCCATGCACCACGAACAGGATATCCGCAAAATGGGTGCATTGAAAAAATACATGCCGGTTACACATATCACTTTCCTGCTCGCCTGTTTGGCCATTGCCGGAATACCGCCATTCTCAGGATTCTTTTCCAAAGACGAAATTTTAACGGCTGCCTTTTCTAAAAACCCGCTGTACTATTTTGTGGGTGTGGCAGGCGCATTAATGACGGCTTTCTATATGTTCCGTTTGTATACATTAACCTTCCTCGGCCAGTTCCGTGGCACTCACGAACAGGAACACCACCTGCACGAAAGCCCATGGCAAATGACCCTTCCACTGATTGTTCTGGCTGTATTATCAGTAATAGGTGGATGGATTGGTATACCGGAAGTATTTGTAGAAAATGCACACAGCCTCGAACATTTTCTGGCCCCTGTTTTTGCAGAATCTGCTAAACTGGCCGGGCAGGAACATCACCTCGCTGCTTCCCAGGAATACATGATGATGGGTGGCACAACACTGGCCATCATACTGGTTATTCTTTTTGCGGTAAACAGCTACAAAAAATACCAGCTCTCGGAAGAAGAAACAACCGGTGTATCCAAACTGCTCGAAAACAAATGGTATGTAGATGAACTCTACGATGCCGTAATTGTAAATCCTTTGCAGGCATTGGCCGGATTCTTCAAAAATATTATTGAAAAAAGCGGTATCGACGGATTGGTGAACGGGGTAGGTAAACTGGTAGGCTATGGCTCCCGCCAGTTGCGATTATTGCAAAGCGGCCAGGTAGGTAATTACATACTGGTAATGGTTTTGGGTATGGTTGTTTTTATCCTGATCTGGTTCAACGATGCTGCCATCATGCAGTTGCTAAACAAAATATTTTAATAAGGTTTGTAGAGATAAAGAAAGAATATGATCCCTGTTTTACTCATATTGATCCCCCTGGTTACCGGCCTGGTTAGCTTCTTTCAGAAAGAATCAGCCACTGCCAAAAACTGGGCACTGCTGTCTGCAGTGATTACACTTGCCATTACCGTTGCCGGACTGTTTTTTCTGCCCGCTTCGCAATTATCCTATGATGCAGCCTGGCTCCCCGACCTGGGCAGCAGGTTTTCATTAGCCATGGATGGAATGGGCAAAATGCTGAGTTTGCTTACAGCCCTGTCTTTCCCGCTTATTTTTGCAGCCACTTATCGCAATAA
>JAGWTX010000358.1 GCA_028875955.1 Bacteroidota bacterium
GCTAAAGTTCGTATAAAATCTGTTAAGGGAAAATGAGAATTGTCATTCAACGAGTCAGTGAAGCATCGGTCGTTTCAGATGGCATTCAAACAGCATCTATCGGGGCCGGCCTGCTGGTCTTGGTTGGGATCGAGGATGCGGATTCGGATGATGACATCAGCTGGCTGAGCAATAAAATGGTGAATCTCCGCATCTTTAACGATGCGGATGGCGTCATGAACCAAAGTGTGAAGGAAACCGGGGGCGATATCGTACTGGTCAGTCAGTTTACCTTACATGCCAGCACCAAAAAAGGCAACCGGCCTTCCTATATAAAAGCTTCCAAACCCGGTGTGGCAATTCCCTTATATGAGGCCCTGATCCGGCAGGTAGAAACCGATCTGGGAAAAAAAATCCAGACCGGTGTTTTTGGGGCAGACATGAAAGTGCGTTTGTTAAACGACGGACCGGTTACCATTGTAATCGATTCAAAGAACAGAGAGTAAAGAGATGTCATTCCAGAAAGGATGACAAGAAATAGTTTATCCCTTAAAATTTGCCCGAATGCCTGACATAGAAACCCGTGAAGACCTGGTACAACTGATGGAATGCTTTTACAGCAAGGCACTGACAGATGAAAAGATCGGGCATTATTTCACCCGAGTGATTGCGATGCAGATGGAAAAACATATCCCGGTTATTGTTGATTTCTGGGAAACCATCGTATTCAACCGACCCAAATACCATGGTGATACTTTTGGTATCCATGACAGGTTGCATCATCTGTCGCCCTTTAACGACGAACATTTTTTGCGTTGGATCAGTCTGTTTAAAGAAACGGCCAATGAACTTTTCGCAGGGGATAAAACAGAACTGATCAAACAAAGGGCGGAATCCATCGCAACCGTTATGCGGATCAAACTGGTACATTCCGGGATCTCAAAGCCTGGAAATATATAATTCATATCATCAAATCGGTTTCTATGACGATTGAACAGGCACAAAAAGAAGTAGATAACTGGATAACAACCGTAGGTGTCCGGTATTTTTCAGAACTCACCAATCTGGGTATTCTGATGGAAGAAGTGGGAGAGCTGAGCCGGATCCTGGTTCGCAAATACGGGGAACAGTCATTCAAGGAATCCGATAAGGGTAAGGACTTATCCGATGAAATGGCGGATGTCTTATGGGTATTGATTTGTTTGGCAAACCAAACTGGTGTAGATTTAACCAAAGCGCTTCAGGAGAATTTCGTTAAAAAGAATCTGCGGGATGCAGACCGGCACAAACAAAATGAAAAACTGAAGTAGTTCGCTGATCTTGATAAAACGTTCTTTCATGTATAGGCATACCAGGAATCTGTTCACCATGTTTCGGGAATCCTTGTCGGATTTCTCGGATAACAAATCATTCCGGATGAGTGCGGCACTTGCCTATTATACGGTGTTTTCCATCGCTCCCATGCTCATCATTATCATCAGTCTTCTCGATTTTTTTTATGGAAAGAATGCCATCGAGGGTACCATCTTTCTGCACATCAAAGGTTTTGTGGGTGCGGATGCGGCCATTCAGATCCAGGAGATCATCAAAAGTGCATCTGCTTCCCGTGATTTCAGTTGGGCATCAGTTCTAGGCATTGGCGCATTGATCTTTGCTGCAACCGGAGTCTTTGCGGAAATTCAGGATTCCATCAATTTTATCTGGCGTTTAAAAGCCAAACCCAAAAAGAACTGGCTGAAACTGGTTCTGAACCGGGTATTGAGTTTTTCAATGGTGGTCAGTCTTGGTTTTATTTTACTCGTATCCCTGGTGGTCAATTCGGTTTTGGATCTGGCTGGTGAACAGGTGCTCAGATTATTTCCGGGTCTTGCCCTGGTTATCGCTTCGGGTATCAACCTGTTGATCACATTTCTGACCATAAGTGCCTTATTCGCCACCATTTTTAAAGTGCTGCCGGATGCAAGGATTCACTGGCGGGATGTAATCACCGGTTCTTTTACCACAGCCATACTATTCATGCTGGGAAAATATCTGATCAGTTATTATTTGCGTAAATCCCATATCAGCGATTATTATGGTGCTGCCGGTTCTGTGGTCGTCATTTTGTTGTGGGTATATTATTCATCCGCCATTTTGTATTTTGGTGCCTGTTTTACCAGGGTGTATGCGATCCGGACCGGTAGAAATGTCTTTCCGGATGAATATGCCGTCTGGATTCAGGAAATAGAATTGGAAAACAAGGCCTCTCTCCAGGCGCAGGACAGTCCTGTATTAACAGGCGCATCTGTAGTTTCGGGTGTACCTGTATCCGGATCCTCCGATTCAGCGAGGGAACCGGAAAAAGAGTAGGAGAAAAATAAACATGCGCTTTACCTGCATTGATTTTATGCAAAACAAGTAAAGCGCATGCGATGAAAGAGCCTGTGAATTTATTTAAAGATGGATTTCTGTCTGGCCATCTTTTCAATCTCAGCCACCGTTCTGGGGGCTCCGGCAGACAGGTTTTTATAGCCATCCGTCGTAATCAACACATCATCTTCAATCCGCACCCCGATATTCCACCATTTAGGGTCACATTTACTTCCGGGTGCAATGTATATACCGGGTTCAACGGTAAATACGGCTCCGGGTTCCAGGGGGCCCCTGCCACCCATATCATGTACATCCAGTCCGAGATGGTGGGATGTGCCATGCGGGAAATAGGTTCTTAGTTCCTTATCTGAAGAGATGATACCCAGTTTTTGTAATCCACGGGCAATCACCCTGGCTGCTGCCATATGAGGCGCTGAAAAAAGCTGACCAGGTTTACATTGCAGAAAGGCAGAATCCTGCGCTTCCAGTACCAGTTCATAAATCTGTTTTTGTTCGGGGCTGAATTTCCCGTTCACCGGAATGGTTCGGGTAACATCGGCACTGTATCCATGGTATTCGGCAGCACAATCGCTTAAGAGCAGATCGCCGTTATTCATCAATCTTTGATTGGATTCGTAATGCAGGATACAGGTATTGGCCCCGGATCCATTGATGCTGGGATACCCTACAAACTCTGATCCGTTCTTTTTGAATTCATATTCCATGATCGCCTGTGCCTGGTATTCTGTCATACCCGGTTTTACGGCTTTCATTACTTCCTGGTGCCCGGCCACGCTCATGGCCACCACTTTTTCCATAATCGCAATCTCTTCAGGTTGTTTGATCCCCCTCATTCCGCTCAGGATCCCCAGCAGGCTGCGTAAGGCGTTGGGCGTATGATGTTGCGTGATTGAACTATCCACAATGGACGCCATTTTTGACAGGGGGTCCATTCCTGTACGGCCATTATAGTATTTTGACAGGATCCCTTCATTTTCAAAATTGGTCATAACAGAATCCCGACCTGTCAGATCAAAAGCTGCATAGGAGAATTGGTCGTTGGTAAAGACATTCTCCATTTTGTATCTTTCCTTCACACCCTCCACTCCCAGAATTTTTCCGGTCCACA
>JAGWTX010000359.1 GCA_028875955.1 Bacteroidota bacterium
ATAAACTTATCCCGGTTTTCGATAAATTTTGTTGGGTTGCCATAGGAATCCTTATCCAGCGTTACCCGGTCCAATGGAAAAACCACCAGCTGCTGACCGGGTGTAACGGATTGACCGGATTTTTTTACGGTAACCCTAGCCTTAGGGTGAAAATCGGTTCCTGCAACACGCCCGGTAACGATATATTCTCCGGGGCTTCGAACGGCTGTATTGTCCACCGGCGAAGGCCAGAGCACACGTACTTTCGGGCCATGTTTTATCTGCCGGTAGGTTCCGTTCACATATGCCGGTAACCTGGGCAGATCACCTACCGTTGTTTCCACATGTACATCAGATACACGCACTAAATAGGCGTTATACAGTTGGGCTGTATCCGGAGAAAAATGAGGGAGATCATCCGCCCTTTTTTGGGAGGTATTTACCAAACCCTGGTTTAGATTGTTTTGGGAATGATCCCGTATTGCGACAACTTCCCTGTTATTTAATGGAACCCGGTACACCCGAAAATCATGCAATAATGCATTGAGGTTTGGATCACCCGCATGCAATGATTTCCCGATATATAATTTTTTTTCACCCGGGGTCTGACCCATTACATCTGAAAAATTGAATACCAGATCCCTGATTTCAGCTGCCGGCTTACCATTCAGATAGGTGATCATGGTTTTTGAGGGAAGATCCAGCACGATGGCCAGATGTACCCATTTTCCTGTATCCATAGCCACGGCAACCGATGCTTTTTCTGTACCATTCCCCTCGGAAAGAAATGTCAGGCAACCTTGTCTGCCAGGGGTTCCTACCGGTGCAACAAAAAGATCATGGCTGGCATCCGTTCCGAAATCAAAAAAACGCTGACCCGGTTCTGCGGATCGCAGGTAGATCCATCCTGTGATACTGAATGAGGTTAAACTGTTTACAACTTCTCCGGGTAAGGTTAGATATGCGGGATCTTTGCCGGAAAGCGACAACACTTTTCCAAAACGCCTGTCGTTTTCAAACCGGATACCGTTGCCCTGAAATTGTGCATGCAGGTTATTTCTTGACCGGTCTTTCAGGTTCCCGTTAAACAGATACCTTGCCAGTAAACCCGTTTCTCCGATCCCGTCCAATAGCTGGTCACCGTTTTGCGCCTCAGTAGTGGATGCCATGGCTACAAACCAACTCACGAAAAAGAACGCTTTGTATATTTTCATTTTTGTCGATCCCCTTATCTGTCTATAAAAATATGTTTTTAGCGTCAAACGGGAATCATGCAACTTCCCTGACAGGGTATCGATGAGTATTTGATGGATCAGCCGGATGACAACAAAGGGGTTTCTGAAATAAATACAGGGGAACTGTGATATTTTTAACCCTGCTGCGAATAATAGAGAAAGCAATCCAAAGGGCCAATGGCATTTGAGAACAAATCCGACGCGTTTCTTTCCCTGGTGGAAACCCATAAAGGCATCCTCTATAAGGTGTCCCATGCTTATTGCAGGGACCCGGAAGACAGGAAAGACCTGGTGCAGGAAATCATTTTACAGCTTTGGAGATCCTTTGACAGGTATGATAACCGGTTTCAGCACTCGACCTGGATATACCGGATCGCACTGAATGTGGCCATATCGTTTTACCGGAAGGAAACCACCCGGAAAACGATCTCGAACCCGATAACGGAAAACATTGTACAAAGAATGGATGAGGCAGATAAAGGTGAAACCGAAACAGGCATCCGGTTTTTGCATCAATGTATTGCAGAATTGAAAGAACTGGATAAGGCATTGATGCTGCTCTACCTGGAAGGGAAAAGCCATAAGGAAATAGCAGAGATCATCGGCATCACGGAAACCAATACCGCCACAAAGATCAGCAGGATCAAAACCCTTTTAAAACAACGTTTCTCACAAACAAACCTATAGTATGGAAGATACCCAGTTTGTCCTTTTATGGAAAGAACACTACGACAAGATCGACCGGTCATTAGCCATCAACCAGCGGCTGTTGACAGAAACCGTCAACCATAAGGCTCAATCCGTTTTACGATCCCTTTCCAGGTTCAAAACCAGGGGGATGATGGCCCTTGTTGTTTATTTACTCCTCTTAGGCACTATCCTGTTTTTTGCATTGGCTCATTATTCCTCTGCCGCCAATTATTTTATCTTTTCGATAGGAATGATCTTTTTGATCAACCTGAGGGCCTTATACGACTATGGCAAACACCTGGTATGGATCAACCAGATCGACTATGATGGCAGCATTACAGCTATCCAGCAAAAACTGGTCAGGCTTCAATTATCGATATTCAGGCATAGCCGGATCATGGTCTTGCAATTTCCTTTCTGGACAACCTTTTTTTTGAGTAACCGGTGGTTTCCACAATCCGTCGGCTGGGGGTATCTTGTTATCCAGATTGCCCTTACGGCTTCCTTTACCTATCTGGCCATTTGGCTGTATCAAAACCAAACTCCCGCGAATGCGGATAAAAAATGGATCCGGGCCCTGCTGGCAGGTTCTGGTGCGGATAAGGTGAGCAAGGCACTGGCGTTTTATAAAGAGCTGGAAACATTCCAGCAGACTATATAAACGAACACTAAAAGGGTTCATGGCAATCTTTAATTCCTTGATAGGATTTGTATCCCTCCCTATTCCCGTTTCATCTATACAAACATCCATTACTCGATATCTAAAAAAGAGGTATCAGCAATACGTTTCAAAAAATATTTTAAAAAATACAGAAAAATAATTGCGTAACTCAAAAGTTACTTATACATTTGGGTAACTTAAAAGTTACATAATATGAAAAAAGCAATCCAACACAGATTTTCCTTTACACAATCACCGGAGGAGGTATGGGAATACCTCACCAATCCCGATCTGCTGGCCTTGTGGCTGATGAAATCGGATTTTAAACCGGAACTGGGTCACCGGTTTCATTTTGTTGGCGGATGCAACCATGA
Source organism: Bacteroidota bacterium (assembly GCA_028875955.1). Lineage (GTDB taxonomy): Bacteria > Bacteroidota > Bacteroidia > Chitinophagales > Chitinophagaceae > Sediminibacterium. The sequence continues at coordinate 2,940 of JAGWTX010000359.1, forward strand.
AGGGAATGAGGAACAGGAAGCAGCCACCTGCGAAGTGCTGGAAATCGAGCCCCATTCCCGGCTGGTGTATTCCTGGCAGACAAATTCGCTGACCGATGGCAAACCCTATACCTCAAGGGTAACCTGGACGCTGGTAGCCAAACAAAACGGGACGGATCTGGAACTGCTTCACAATGGTTTCATGGCCATGGATGACCTTGATGCACATAATGATGGCTGGAGCAGGCTCGGAAAGAAATTAGCCTTACAATTAAACGCTGTTAGTTATGACTGCTCAAACGCTTGATGTTTTCCAGGTGGTTGCTGACCCCAGCCGGAGACAGATGATGCTGCTCTTATCCAAAAATTCGATGACCATCAATGAGCTTGCCGAAAACTTTACCATGAGCCGGCCAGCGGTTTCCAAACATGTAAAGATCATGTACCATGCAGGTTTCCTGACCATTAAGGATATCGGCAGAGAGCGGTATTGTACGCTCAAACAGGATGGCTTCAACGAACTGCAGGCATTCATTGACTA
>JAGWTX010000360.1 GCA_028875955.1 Bacteroidota bacterium
GCTTTGCCCAGGCAATTGACACTATAAACGCCCTGAATCCCGATTTTGTTATTAGCGGCGGGGATAACGTTTTTGATGCTCTTCAGGCGAGTTACGGGAGAGCCGATAGTCTGTATTTTCTTTATGACAGCCTTTCAAAACGGTTTGAAATGCCCTTGTACAACACCATCGGCAATCACGAAGTTTTTGGATTGTACCAGGCAGACGGGATAGATCCTTCACATGAATTCTATGGCAAGAAAATGTACGAAGAACGGATAGGCGATCGCTATTATTCCATTGACTACAAACACTGGCATTTTATAATTCTTGACGGGATCGGATTTACACCGGACCGAAAATATGTGGGTGTCATTGACTCCCTTCAGATGGAATGGCTGAAAGCAGATCTGGAGGCCCATAAAGACAAACCGGTTGCCGTAAGCACACATATCCCCCTTTTAAGTGTAGGCCAGCAGATTTTCGGGAAGCCCACAAGCGCGTTCTCCCCCTCTGAAATCATCATTAATGCCAAAGAAGTACGGGAACTCATGGAACATTACAACGTAAAGCTGGTACTCCAGGGACACCTGCACATGCTGGAAGACATATTATACAACACTAGTGGCCAAATAAATTTTTGATTGGTCGTTATAAATTGTTAATATATAATTAATTATAAGCAAAAGTATTCGGTGTCGATTTGAATTGATTTCGTATCATTACAGCCTGATTATAACCCAGGCAAGCATGAACACAGGAAAATACGTATTCAGTCAGCTTATCGAGTTTTTGCCTAAAAGAATATTTGATGGAATAGTGAAGCGGCACAGTGGGGACAAGTGGACAAAAGCGATGTCTTGTTGGAACCAATTGCTTTTGATGATGTTTGGACAACTGTCTGGTTGCGACAGCCTCAGAGAACTTGCCTGTGTCATTGCTGCCCATCAAAGTAAGAGTTACCATCTCGGATTTGGTAAAGGATCGTTTGCCAGAAGTACCCTGGAATACGCCAACGCAAACCGAGACTACAAAATTTTTGAGGAGTTTGCCTATTACATGATAAACCTTGCGCAGAGCAAGCGAATTGACAGGGAGTTCGTTATAAATGGGAAATTTTACGCATTTGACTCCACAACAATCGATCTCTGCCTGAGTCTTTATGAATGGGCGCGCTTTAGAAAAACCAAAGGGGGTATCAAGGTGCATACGTTGTTTGATGTAGTCACTCAGATACCTGTTTATATACATATCACAGAAGCTAAAATACACGATATGAATGCAATGGATGATATCCCTTATGAACCATATGCGTTTTATATTTTCGATAAAGGGTATTATGACCTTGCCAGGTTGTACACAATTGCAACAATAGGTTCGCATTTTATCATACGACAGAAGTCCAGCTTTAATTACGAGGTGATTGATGGCGAGGATGTTCTGGACGGCGCAGATAATGTGCTTCTGGATCAGATGATACGACCTGTGGGCTATCATACTAAAAAGAAGTATCCTGCTGAACTGCGGAGAATAGTGTACTATGCTCCTGACCTTAAGAGAACGTTCACGTTCCTGACCAACAACCGCGAGCTCAAGGCGAAAGACATTGCCTTGCTTTATAAGGAAAGATGGCAGGTCGAACTGTTTTTTCGTTGGATAAAATTGCATCTCAGGGTAAAATCTTTTTGGGGAAATACTGAGAATGCCGTTAGAATCCAGATATATACAGCAATTGCTACATATTGTCTCGTGGCCATTGTCGAGCATGACTGCCAACTTAATAGGAGTACATTCAACGTCCTCCGTGTGTTGAGTCACTCGCTGCTTGACAAGACATCTATCAGAGATCTTTTTTCGAACTCTGAATCCCTTGACGATAGATATATAGAAGACTGCTCCCAACTGAAATTTGACTTTGTTTATTAACTTAAAAATAGGCCATAATTTATTTGGCCACTAGTGGTATTTTTGCATAGACCAACCAATAGCATTATGGCACAAAAACCATCCATACCAAAAGGGACGCGTGATTTCAACCCGGTAGAAGCTTCCCGCCGGAATTACATATTTGATACCATAAGAGGCGTTTTCAAAGAATTCGGTTATGCTCCCATTGAAACCCCGGCTATGGAAAACTTATCCACTTTGTTGGGAAAATACGGGGAGGAAGGGGATCGTTTGTTATTTAAAATCCTCAATTCCGGGGACAGTTTTGTCCCTTTGGCAGGAAAAGTTCCTGCAGATGCGGCCGACGTAGACTCCAATGCCTTATCGCTTAAGGTTTGTGAGAAAGGACTGCGCTATGATTTGACGGTACCGTTTGCACGTTTTGTGGTACAGCATCAGAATGATCTGACTTTTCCTTTCAAGCGTTACCAGATACAACCCGTATGGCGTGCCGACAGACCCCAGAAAGGTCGTTACAGGGAATTTTTTCAGTGCGATGCCGATGTAATCGGATCGGACGCCCTGTACAACGAGTTTGAAATGATCCAGCTGGTGGATGCTGTTTTCAACCGTTTTGGCATACGGGTATTGCTCAAGATAAACAACAGAAAGGTATTGGCCGGTATTGCGGAGGTAATGGGATATCCCGACAGGCTGACCGATATTACCGTGGCCATGGACAAATTTGACAAGAACGGTCTGGATGGGGTAAGGGAGGAGCTCCTGGAAAAGGGGATCACTCCCGAAGGCCTGTCACGTCTGGAACCGTTGCTTCTGTTTAAAGGCATTACCACATCCAAGATAGCATTCCTGACCCGGTTGTTTGAGGAAGGTGGCTCAGAAATCGGTCTGAAAGGCGTGGAGGAAATGAAATGGCTGTTTTCTCTGGTAGAACGCGTGGGGGTCAGTCAGCCGGTGGAACTGGACCTGAGCCTGGCACGCGGTCTGAATTACTATACCGGGGCCATTTTTGAGGTCAAGGCACAGGATTTTGCCATTGGCAGCATATGCGGTGGCGGGCGGTACGATGATCTGACAGGGATATTCGGATTAAAGAACATGTCGGGTGTGGGCATCTCTTTTGGGGCGGACAGGATCTACGATGTGTTGCTGGGATTGGATAAATTTCCCGGGGAAGTAATAAATGCCCCGCGTTTGGTCTTTTTCAACCTGGGAGAAGAGGAAGCGGCCGAGGCCCTGGCATATATGAAAAAGCTGCGCGATGCCGGTGTGGCCTGTGAGTTGTATCCGGATGCCCTGAAACTGAAAAAGCAGTTTGATTATGCTACCCGCCGGGGCGTTCAGCAGGTCGTGATCATTGGCCGGGAGGAATTGACCAACAAACAGGTCACGGTGAAGGACCTTCTTACTGGGGAACAGCAAACCATTGAAGGTCAAGGTTTTTTAAATATGTTTGGAGTTCCCGTATAAAACCCTTATCTTTGTATTTCTATATCGCGGAGTGGAGCAGTTGGTAGCTCGTTGGGCTCATAACCCAAAGGTCGGAGGTTCGAGTCCTCCCTCCGCTACA
>JAGWTX010000361.1 GCA_028875955.1 Bacteroidota bacterium
CCAAATCACAGCGAAGCGAAGATCCCACGAAAAGCGGAACCCCAAACCCCAAACTCCAAACCCCAAACCATTTTGCGCATTGGGTATTTGTGGTAATCAAAAACCACTGACCACAAATCGAAGCGAAGCGAAGATCCCACGAAAAGCGGGACTCCAAACCAGTTTGCGCATTGGCCTGTTGGCGCATTAGCGCATTGGTATTTATGGTAATCAAAAACCATTGATTACAAATCGCAGCGAAGCGAAGATCAGAAGAAAATCGGGGCCCCAGCTTTACACAAAAAATATCCGCTCAACGGTCCAGAAAGCGGCTGTCAGGGCAATCACCAGGGAAAGTGGAATGACCATTCTTGTTCGGTAAAAAGGTTTTTGGGAAAACCATTTGGCCATGCAGAACCAGGCAAGCAGGATTACGGTTACCTGGCCCAGTTCCACCCCAACATTAAACATGATGAGGGAAGTGAAATAAGCATTTTTGGGTAATCCCATTTCGGCAAGCGCGCCCGCAAAACCAAGACCATGCACCAGCCCAAAAAAGAAAACGATGCCAATACGGGATGGCTTTAAACGGGGTGAATAGATGTTTTCCAGGGCCACATAAACGATGGATAAGGCAATCAAGGGTTCAATGATCCGGGAAGGGGGGTGAATCACCTGATAGGCGGCCAGACATAGGGTTACGGAATGGGCGAGGGTAAAAGCCGTGGATTGAATCAGAATGGATTTTAAGGTAGGACTCAGCAGGAACAAACTCAGCACAAACAGGATATGATCAAACCCCAAGGGCAGAATATGTTTATAACCCAGCATCAGGTACACCAGCGCTGCATCCGATTTGCTGATAGAATCCAGTTCCTGAACCACTACATGGGCGGAAGCCGGACCGGAAATGGCCAGGGCCAGTAATAAGAAACCGGTTATTTTTCGATAGTTGAATGGCATAGTATGGTTTTAAAAGGATACGGCTAATTTTAGTCTGATGGCAAAGGGTGTTCCGGGAGTAAAATTCAAATCCGTTACGGGATTGGGTTCGTTGGCTAATCTGGATGTAGTGGCGAATTGTGCTTCATTCCATTTTGTGTTGAACAGGTTTTCAACGGATACACCCACTTCATAACGGGATCTGGTATAATTGATGGCGGCATCGGCAACCAGGTAACTTTTGGCAACAACCGAATTGTCTTCATTGGCCGGTCTGTTAGCCAGATACCGATAGGAAATACTGCCATTCCATCCTGCGGAAGTTTTGTAAAACAAACCACCGGTACTACTGAAAGCAGGCGCCAGGGGTATATAGTCCTGACCCTTGGAAGCATCCAGTGATCTGGGTTTCGCCACGTTCAGATTGAGATGGGCGAACCAGTGCCGGTTAAGCTGGTAACGGGCGATCAGATCAATCCCCTTTCGGACCGTCCTGCCGCTGGGTTCCACATTTCCATCATCACCTACATACACAAATTCCTGCTGCAGATAGAGATACCATACAGCGATATTCAGCAACCATTTTTGGTCAGGTTTCAAGATAATACCCAGGTCTGCACCATAGGCGGCTGGTAATATTTCCTGTCCCTTATTGGCCACTACCACCCGTGCATCATTGGAATGGAATCCCTTTCCCAATTTCACATACCATTGCTGGTTTTTATTTACCGTGTACTGTATCTTAAGCTTTGGGCTAAAAATTGCTGAAGCCTGTGCAGGCTGTTGCAGGGTGGCTAATTTATCGAAATAGGCAGCCTGCAGGTAATCCCATCTCAGACCGGCGTCAAACAGCCAGGGACCGATGGCATATTGTTGCTGGAGATAGGCAAAAGCATTCGATTCATGAATATCACCCAGCCTGACCGCATTCAAAAACTGTCTTTTTACCACATGTGATAATTCACTGTTGTAAGTGGCATCGTACCGGATGCCTATACCATAAATGGAGTTCAGTGAACCCTTGTTGAAATAATACCTGTGTGACAGCTGTGACTGGAACCCATACAGGTTTCTTTGTTCTGCCTGATGAATTTCATCACCGTTCACAGGATCATTGAGAAAAAAAGTGAAATCCGAATATAAACTAAACAGATAGCGGCTCACATAGGCCCTGTTTTCCCATAGGCTGTTATTGGAGAAACGATGGCTTAGCAACAGATTTGCATTGTATCTTTCCGTATGCCCGCCCTCGCTGGGGTCTATCGAACCAAAACGGTCAATCAATCCTTCATTGACGGCCCTTTCAGGTATTTGCCCGGAGGCATCCCAGGTACTCGAAAAACCGGATATTGATGCGGATAACCGGGTGTTCTCCGAAAAAGAACGGTTGTATTTGCCAAATAGATTGTACCTGGAAAAATGTTGTGGAAACAGGGTAGGACCGTTGGTGCCATTGTATTCGGCTGCGATATAGGCGTTTTCCTTATCCTTTTGTTTTTTCAGCAGGTCCAGCAGGGTTAGAAACCGAAACGTGTGAAAGCTGCCGGATTCCAATTGCAATTTGCTTTCGGGTATTTGCTGGTAGGTATCAAATGCCACATATCCGGCCGTGTTCAAATTGCCTTTGTCTGCATAATAAGGGCCAGTGCCATAGTCAATATTCCGAATGGTTTCCGGAATAATGAAATGGGCATCTGCATATCCCTGCCCGTGTGCATGGGATACCATATTCACAGGCATTCCATCTACACTTACGGCGATATCGGTTCCATGGTCACAATCAAATCCCCGTAAAAATATCTGTTCCGCTTTACCACCGCCGGCATGTTGCGCAACAAACAAACCAGGTACAACCCTCAGTAGTTCCTGGGTGTTTTTTACCGGTTTCAAATCCAGATCGATCCTGGTGAGTGTATGGAAACTTGTGGTATGGTTGCTTTGGATCACCACCACTTCCTTTAGTTCAGGGGTTTCTTTTTGAAGCGGGATCGTCACCGGTTCAGAAACCTTTGCCAAGATTTCACAGGAACGATAGCCGATATAACTGATTTGCAGGCGCACTTGTCCATTACCGGAACAGGGTATGGAAAAACGACCATCCGCATCGGTAAAAAAAAGATTCGTTTTTTCTGCTTTCTCTGAAACCACTGCCGACACAATGGGTTCTCTGCTGCCGGAGTCCAGCACAACCCCTCTCAAATACTGTTGTCCATTGGAATGGTACCATGAAAACAATAAAAGGAAGCAAAAACAGCCTATGCGTTGAAATCGGTTGAACATTTGATGAATCCGGGTTTTAAAAAGGTTACCACAGATACGGAATTTTCAAGTCAATGGATTGCCAGTATTAGAAACAAAAAAAAGCCTTTGTTTTACGGGTAATCAGAAATTACCCAAAAAACAAAGGCAGGATATTGGAATATAAAACCGGGGGTGATTAGTGAAATCATCACTAATCCCTATTTGTAATTATGCTTACCAGGGTGTGGCCAGATAAGGGAAGCTGGTCAGGAA
>JAGWTX010000362.1 GCA_028875955.1 Bacteroidota bacterium
CTGATACAGGGCGACCCCAAAAAAGTAGCCGAATGGCGGCATGAGCAATCGGTTCAACGTACGCAGGACAGAAGACCGGATTTACTGGAAGGACAGGAATAACAAAATAGACCTTAACCCTGCATGCAGGGTATAAAAAAGGATTACCGCTGATCACAGTAATCCTTTTTGTATACCTGTTATTCTGAGTATTTGCTATTCCTTTACGGCGATAACGGGAATCTGTTTTTCGTTGATGAGTCTATTAAATGCCTTGAGATCGGTATCCATGATCTTTTTCAGTTTTGCCAATTGAACATCCGCTTCACCGCTCAATTCTGCAAACACTTCCCGAACCTGTTTACTGGGTGGATTCTGGCCGCTGGCAGCAACCCCATACAAACCGGCGATCTTATCATTCAGACGGATCGGGAAATTCAAAACATCCTGACCGCTTTTTGATTTGGTCTGGTACAGGGCTTCTTCCACTTTTGTCATTTGCTTATTCAGACTGTCGCCCATTTTCTTTACATCCTTGTTGCCGGTGGTATCCATCTTTGCAGTAAAGGCATTGATCTGCGTCCGCAATGCACGGATGGTCTTGATGGCTTTCTGCACTTCACTGAACTTGTCGCGAACCTGCAATAAAAAACCAAGCTGGGCATCATAGTCCGCTTCCGTCATTTTGTAATTCGGGTTGGGCAGAATCACAAACGGCACATCCACCGAATCCCTGCCATACCTGAAACGCGCGCTGTATTTTCCCGGTGCGGCTTTGGCTGACCCGATACCTCCATTCCATAAGATCAGTCCGTCCACACGCTCTGCAGGCGGATAATTCATATCCCAGACAAACTGGTTCATACCATCGGAAACTTCCAGTTTATCGGAAGCTTCTTTTGCTTTGGTGCTGAAGGTTTTGATGGGTTTGTGCTGCTTATCAAAGATCGTGATGGACACTTTTGAGGAATCGCCGGCATTTTGCAAATAATAGTTGAACACAGTTCCGTTGGGTGGGTTTTCTCCCATGTTCTGCGGTGTGCCCGACATGCCACGACCTCCTCTCCGGCCGCCACCTTCAGAACGATAGGCATCATTCACATCAAACACATACAAGGGTTTGGAAGGAAGGGCATCTGTATGCTGCTGTACCAGGCTCAGGTCGTCAATCACCCAGAACGCACGACCCTGTGTAGCCACGATCAGATCGTTATTTTTTATCGTAAGGTCTGTGATGGGAACAACCGGAAGATTTAATTGGAATTTTTTCCAGTTGGCGCCATCATCATAACTGATATACATACCGTATTCGGTTCCGGCGTATAACAAACCCGGTCTTTTCCTGTCTGCCCGCAAGGCACGGGTAAAATGCATATTGTCGATGCCATGGGTGATGCGTTTCCAGGTTTTCCCATAATCCTCTGTTTTGAAAATATAGGGCGCAAAATCATCCAGCTTATACTTGGTTCCAACAAAATAGGCGGTTCCTTTTTTAAACGGATCCGTTTCGATACAGTTCCACATCATCCATTTGCCGGCTTCCGGTGGTGTTACATTTTCCCAGTTCTTACCGCCATCCCTGCTCACATGGATCAGACCGTCGTCACTACCCGTCCATAAAAGATCTTTCTCCAGTTCTGACTCTGTTACCGTAAAAATGGTACAGTAATATTCCACGGAAGTATTGTCTTTGGTAATGGGTCCGCCACTGGATGCCTGTCGGGTCTTATCATTGGTGGTCAGATCCGGACTGATCATTTCCCAGCTCTGCCCTTCATTTTCTGTCACAAACAAATGATTGCCTGCTGCGTACAAGCGTTTGGGATTATGGGGAGAGAAGAAGAAAGGAAAATTCCATTGGAAACGATATTTCAATACATCGGCTCCTGCACCCATGGGATTATCGGGCCATACATTGATGGCGCGGTTCTCTCCGGTCCTGTGATCCAGTCTGGACAGGTAACCACCATAGTTGCCGCCATACACAATATCCGGATTCAGCGGATCTGCCTGCACATAACCGCTTTCCGCACCGGCGGTCCCTTCCCAATCCCGGTCGGTAATCCCCTGGCCAAATGTGCGGCTTTTGATTCTTACGGTTGAGTTATCCTGTTGTGCGCCCAATATCCGGTAAGGGTAGGAATTATCTGTGGATACGCGATAGAATTGTGCGGTAGGCTGGTTGTTGAGAGAACTCCAGTTATTGGCTCCATCAAAACTGATCTGTGCACCACCATCATCCGCCACGATCATCCGGTTTCCATTCTCGGGATCAATCCAGAGATCATGGTGGTCACCATGCGGGGTTGTATTCAATGCCTGAAAGGTACGGCCCCCATCACGACTGCGCATGAACTGAACATTGGGACAATAAACCAGGTTTTCATTTTTCGGGTCAACAAACACTTTGCTGTAATACCAGGCCCGCTGGCGGATATTGTTATCATTACTGGTTCTTGTCCAGCTCTGGCCGCCATCGGCACTCATAAACAGGCCACCTGCTGCGTTTTCAATAATGGCATAGAGTTTATCCGTATTGGAAGGTGCTACCGCAACCCCTACGATACCCCAGGTACCCTTGGGTAATCCCTTGTTGGCAGAAATATTGGTCCAGGTTTCTCCGCCATCGGTACTTTTATACAAACCGCTTCCTTCGCCACCGCTTTCCATACTATACGGAGTCCTGATAACGCGCCACATGCCGGCATACAAAACAGAAGGGTTTCCGGGTTCCATCACCAGGTCAGAACAGGCTGTCTGGTTATTGACATATAAAGTTCGTTTCCAGGTCTTACCGCCGTCGGTGGTTTTGTAAACACCCCTTTCCTCGTTGGGTCCGAAAAGATGACCCATAACCGCCACCCACACCGTATTGGCGTCTTTGGGATCAATGATGATACGGATGATGTGCCGTCCTTCTTTCAGACCCAGGTTATGCCAGCTTTTTCCGCCATCGTCGCTGCGCCACATGCCTCCGAGACCTTCGGAAACATTTCCCCGGAGCGTATTTTCTCCTTCCCCAACATAGACAATGGATTCATCACTCGGTGCAACGGCCACGGAACCAATGGTTCCGCCAAAATATTTGTCGGAAATGTTTTTCCAGTTACTGCCACCGTCTTGTGTCTTCCAGACACCGCCACCGGTACTTCCGAAATAGAAGGTGTTTTTGTTTTTGTAACTGCCGGTCACCGCACCACTGCGTCCTCCCCGGAACGGGCCCACCAAACGGTATTTGACATGGGTGAACAGGATCGAATCCGTATTCAATGCCGGGGTGGTAACGGGGCTCTGTACTTTTGTCTTTTCTTTACGCTGGGCTTGTAAGCCGGATGCTGTCAGGACAACAGCCATCAATAGCAGAAATGGTTTTCTCATGTGTTAAAATTGGGAGAGTAAGTTAATCTCCAATTCACACACAAAAAAATCGAATTGACCAGCGGCAGTCAGCCTG
>JAGWTX010000363.1 GCA_028875955.1 Bacteroidota bacterium
ACGGCATTCACGCCATTGTATTTCCAGGTTTGTTCCAGGTCTTCCGGACCCAGCTCCACTTTGGCCACATCGCCAATTCTCACGATCCCTGTCGAGTCTTCTTTTATGATCAGGTCGCGAAACTGTTGTTCATCTTTTAAACGCCCCAGTGCCCGAATGATCAGTTCGGTATTGTCGCCATAAATTTTACCCGGAGGTAATTCGATATTTTCGGTGTTTACAGCTGTACGGATATCACTGAATGAAACATTGTGCGCATTCATTTTATCCGGATCCAGCCACAGGCGCATGGCATATTTCTTTTGTCCGAATATGTTTACAGAGCTTACATCTTTGATGGTCTGCAACTGCTGTTGCAAAACATTCTCGGCATAGTCACTTAATTCAAGCAGGCTTTTGGTATGACTCTGCACAGCCAGTATCAGGATAAAATCACTATTTGCATCGGCTTTGGATACAATGGGTGGTGCATCGATATCCTGAGGTAAACTCCGCTGTGCCTGACCCACTTTATCACGCACATCACTGGCTGCCGCTTCCAGATCCACCCCCAGATTAAATTCAATGGTGATATTACTGCTACCCAGTGAACTGGAAGAAGAGATGGAACGGATTCCGGGAATACCATTCACCTGTTTCTCAAGCGGCTCCGTAATCTGGCTTTCGATGATATCTGCATTCGCACCGGTATAGCTGGTACGTACGGTTATAATCGGCGGATCAATGGCCGGATAATCCCTTACTGCCAGAAAAGTAAACCCGACGATACCGAATAAAATGATCATCAGGTTCATCACCGTAGCTAAAACCGGGCGCTTTAATGAGAGTTCGGAAATATTCATAACAGTCTTGCGATTCTGGGTTGAAGGAAATGAAGGGATGCTGCAGCCGTCTTAATTGACAACTAATTCATCCAGTGTTTTTACAGAACGAACTTTCAGATCGGCTTTGGGTCTGGCAAACAGAACTCCTGTAACGACAATCGTATCACCCGCGGCAATGCCATTGGTTACTTCCACATTGTCTGCCTGTCTCACACCTGTAAGTACATTTACAAAAGATGCCTTGCCGTTCTTTACCAGTACCAACTGTTTATTCTTATCATCGGGTATAATAGCATTGGTGGGAACAAAAATGCCTTTTTTATCACGGTCTGCTGTGAGATAAACTTTTACATATGCACCCGGATTGACCCTGGTATCCTGCAATTGTGCACGCACTTTCAGGTTCCGGGTATTGACCAGCACCTGCGGCTCTATTGCAATGATCACCGCCTTCCGGGTAATCTGCTTGGTTGCATCAATCAGTACATCCACAGTATTGCCCTTGGCTATCAGGTTACTGTATTCTTCCGGTAAGGTAAAATCAATCTTGATCTTATCCAGTTGCTGAACAGTGGCGATAATACTGGTAGGGGACAAATAGGCCCCGGGGCTCACCTGCCGCAAACCCATTATCCCGCTAAAAGGGACTTTGATAATGGTTTTATCGATCAGCGATTGCGTATAGGCAATATCTGCCTTGTATCCATTAACCGCATTGAGGGCAATGTCATAATCAGACTGGTTCACCCCATTCACCGCCAGCAATTTCCTGAGACGTTCTTCCGTTTTCACTGCCAGGTCAAGGGCCACTTTGGATTTATTCAGTTGTGCTTCCAGGTCCGCATCATTGATACGCGCAACCACGGTTCCCTGTTGAACATAGGCCCCTTCCGGTATATTTAAATAGGTCAAACGACCACTCACTTCGGGATGCAGTTCCACATATTCATTGGCAACAACGGTACCATTGGCCTCAACCTTGGAAACGATCGTTTGCGGGTTGGCTACAATGACATCTACCAATACAGGACCATCTTTGGCATTTTTAACCGCTGTTTCCGGTTTATGCTTGCAGGAAGCAATCAGGAATGCAAAAAGGATAATAGAATAATTGGGTTTCAAGGGCTGAGATTTAAAAGCTGCTAAAGATAAAAACAATTTATATCCTGCCTGACTTAATATATGAATGGTTCAGGCCTATAAATAATTCGGTCTAATCAACTTTGTGAGCCATTTGGGGTGTAAATTCATCCGGAGAAACCATGCCAGCCCGGATGGATTATATTTAATAAACTTGCCATGTATCAGCTTTCTCAGACCCATCCCCATAAACGTGCATTTATCACGGGTGCCGCTTCCGGTTTAGGAAAGGCTTTTGCCTGTGAACTTGCCCGGGATGGTTGGACCATTGGCATGGCCGACATAAATGCAGATGAACTGGAAAAAGCCGCTTTTGAAGTAGAGACCCTGGGCGGCAAAGCCATCCGCTACCAGCTGGATGTTGCTGACAGATTTCAGTACCAAACTGTTGCCGATGCATTTCTTGCGGAAGCCGGCGGTATTGATCTTTTGTTTAACAATGCCGGTGTCGGAGACGGGGGCGGATTTGAAGAATACAGTCTTGAAAACTATGAGTGGATGGTTGGTATCAATCAGCTTTCGGTTGTTTACGGCTGTTATTTTTTTATCCCGGTCATGAAAAAACAAAAATCCGGTCATATTCTCAATACCGCCAGTGCCGCAGCCATCGGTTGTGCACCCACCATGGGGGGTTATAATATGACCAAAGCAGCCGTGGTTGCCATCAGTGAAACCCTGTATGGCGAATTGATGGACCATCATATCCAGGTATCCTGTATCATGCCCACCTATTTTAAAACAAATGTGATACAATATGCAAGGGGCGGGGCACTTGTCAAAAAAGCTACCCAGCTGTTTATCGAAAAATCCGGTTTGGAAGCAGTGGATGTGGCCAGGGAAATTCTTACCCGGGCAGGTAAAAAGGAACTCTATATCATTCTACCCAAAGCGGCCCGGAAAATGTGGTACCTGAAAAGACTGGCCCCTACCTGGTTTCGCAAAAAAGTGAAAGAACAATTTATGCAGGCGATGCAAAAAGCCATCCGAAGAAAATAAAAGATAGAACCCACATCCATGAATGCCAGCGAACTCTTTAACCTAAAAGGAAAAACAGCCCTCATAACCGGTGCCAGTAAAGGAATCGGCGAAGCCATTGCCCGTCTTTATGCAGGCTGTGGTGCACAGGTGATCATCAATTCGCGCAAACAGGATGAGCTGGATAAAGTTGCCGGAAGTATCGAGGCTGCCGGTGGCAAATGCACAGGGATCGCAGCCAATGCAGGTGATATCGCAGCTTGCAAAATATTGGTGCAAGAAGTTGTTGACCGCTTTGGGGGGATTGATATCCTGGTTAACAACGCCGCCTCCAATCCGGTTTTCGGACCTGTGGTGCAATGCGAGGAATGGGCATTTGATAAAATCATGCAGGTAAATGTGAAAGCTCCTTTTGAACTGGGTAAACTGGTTTACCCGATCATGAAAGAAAGGGGTGGCGGATCGGTGATCAATATCAGTTCCATTGCGGGTC
>JAGWTX010000364.1 GCA_028875955.1 Bacteroidota bacterium
TGCGTAGTGAAGATTTTTATTTTGACCCCAGGTTGTTCAAACAACGCTGACCTATTCGATCGTTATCAGGAAAGGCAGCCTTGCCTGAGGGATTCCGATCATTTGCTGAACCTTCTTTACCTCCCGCAAGATACCCATCTGTTTTTCTCCGATCTCCTCCTTTACCAAACGGGTGCTGATGGTTTTCTTGTAATTATTCAGGATCTGTTCGAATATGTTTTTCTTTTCAGGATATTCCTTTAACCTGTATTCCGATACATGAATCATTTTGGCCGCGCAATCCAGCGCATCCTGCAAACTGCCCACCCGGTCAACCAAACCCACCTGCACCCCTCTCTCCCCTGTCCAGACCCTTCCCTGTGCAATGCTATCGATATATGCGATATCCTTTTTCCGCCCATCCGCCACCCGCGATTTAAAAGTATGGTAAATGGAATCCGTACCTGCCTGAAAAAATCTTTTCTCCGTTTCCGTAAGCGGCCGGGTACTGCTGCCCATATCAGCGAAAGGTGCCGTATTCACCGCATCGAAAGTGATACCCAGTTTGTTCTTAAAAAAAGACTGGAAATTGGGCACAATACTGAATACCCCGATGGAACCGGTGATGGTATTGGCGTCTGCAAAAACAGAATCCGCATTACAGGATATATAATACCCACCTGATGCAGCCACATCTCCCATACTGACAATGACGGGTTTTTCTTTTCTCGCCAGACTGATTTCACGCCAGATCACATCACTGGCCAGGGAACTTCCGCCAGGCGAATTCACACGGAAAACGATCGCTTTCACCTCCTTATCCATTCGCAGTTTACGCAAGAGTGAACGGAATGCGTCACTGCCTACCTGATCATTGTCCCCGGATCCTGAAACAATATCGCCATCAGCATAAACCAGCGCAATTTTCTTATCCCCAAAATTCTGTTTAAAGTCTGCCGCCTGGGCATATTCTGAAAAATCTACAAAATTGATCCTGTCTTTTTCATCCTGGTGAAGCGCTTTGGAAATCACTTTTTTGATTTCATCATCATATTTCAACCCATCTACCAGCTTATGATCCAAAGCATCCTTTGCCGTTTGAATAGATCCTTTTTGGGCCAGTTCACGCAAAACGGCCGTATCCAGGTTACGCGAAGCGGCTGCAGCCTGTATGAAATGTGTATACAGATCACCCAGCCATACTGAAGTCTGCAGGCGGTTGGCATCGGTCATTTGTGTTTCACGAAGCGGCTCCGTCGCACTCTTGAACTTACCCGCATAAAAGATCTGAGGTTTGATTTCCAGTTTGTCAAGCATCCCCTTCAGATACAACATACCGGAAGAAAATCCGGACCATTCCACGCCTCCCTGAGGGTGACAATACAGCTTATCAGCTGCACTGGCAATATAATATCCTTTTTGTGTGATCGTTTCCCCATAGGCAATGACAAACTTTCCACTCGACTTGAAATCCATAACCGCTTTTCTGAGTTCTTCACTGGCTGCAAATCCATTGGAATTGGATCCGCATAAAATATATACTCCCTTTATGGCAGTATCTTTTCCGGCATAATGAAGCATCCGAACCAGGTCATACAGGGAGGGTATGTCATTTTCCGTTTTATTGATCAGCGCATTGAGGGGATTGTCCTTAGACTGTTCGGGAAAATGATCCGACAGATTCAGCACCAGAACCGCTTTACTGCCAATCACGGGTTTATCAGGTGAGGCGGCGCTGGATATCATACCGATTATCACAATGACACCGATGATGGTGAAAATGACCAACGCAAGTAAGGATGCGAAAAATGTTTTCAGAAACCCCTTCATATTTTTTGATTAAGTCGTAATGAATTTAAAGATATTTGACCCGGAACATACTGACAAATTATGAGTATAGCATATTTGCTGATAGGCGGCAACCTTGGAAACAGACTGGCTTATCTGCAAAAAGCAGGTACCCTGATTGAACAAAACTGTGGCAATATCGTTCATTCTTCGGCTATTTACGAAACGGCTGCCTGGGGCGTGAGGGATCAGCCCGGTTTTTACAACCAGGCATTGGCGGTAAAAACCTCGCTCAGCCCGGAAAACCTGATGCGGAAACTATTGGACATAGAACGGGAAATGGGCAGGGAGAGAACCCTGAAAATGGGTCCCAGGATCATTGACCTTGATATACTGCTGATGGATGGGTTAACCATGCATACGGATTTGCTGACCATTCCCCACCCCGCATTGCCCTTCCGCCGCTTTGCCCTGCTTCCCCTTTGCGAAATAGGACCTGAACTCATCCACCCTGTTTTACACAAATCCATCCGGGAATTGCTGGCTGATTGTACAGACGAATTGGATGTGCAAAAAAAATATCCGTCTGCTAACTAAGGGCTGTTAATTTTGAACCACATCGAGGAAGGATACATGAAACATCATTTTATTACGGTTGAAGGAAACATTGGCGCGGGAAAAACAACACTGACCCATTTACTGGCCAAGCATTACAATGCACGCCTGATCCTGGAAGAATTTGCCGACAACCCCTTCCTGCCCAAATTTTACGAGAATCCTGCTCAATATGCTTTTCCCCTGGAACTTTTTTTCATGGCGGAACGGTATAAGCAATTAAAAGACATGGTACATACCAAGGACCTGTTCCAGAATGTTACCATTTCAGATTACCTGTTTACCAAATGCCTGCTTTTTGCCAAAGTCAATTTACCGGAAGAGGAATTCAGGTTATACCAGAAACTTTTTGACATCATCCATCAGCAACTCAGTTTTCCGGATATCCTGATCTATTTAAATGCCCCCGTTCAGAAACTTCAGGCCAATATCAGGAAAAGAAACCGGAGCTATGAGCAATCCATTCCGGACGCCTATTTGTTTTCGATCCAGGAAACCTATACCAGCTATATCAAACAGCATAATATCAAAACCATCTTTATTGATGCATCCAATGCAGATTTCCTGGGTAATGAACAACATTTGCAGATAGTACTCGATGCGCTGGATAAGGACTTTGACAACGGCCAGCACTATTTCAGTTTACCCTGATTAAACCACTGGGAAAACCCAGATCAGTTTTACCGATTGCCTATGACCACCACTATCCAATTAAAAAAAGATCCGCTGATATCCATGCGGATCCCCGAATACCGGAACCTGATGATGGGCCGGTTTCTGTTTATAATGGGTCTCCGGATGATGGGAACCCTGGTTGGCTGGTGGATCTATGAATTAACCAATGAACCCTTTGCCATCGGTCTGATCGGGTTATCCGAAGTAATACCGGCCGTATCCCTTTCCCTGTATGCCGGTCATGTGATTGACATGAGTGAAAAAAGAAAATTATTGCTGACAGGTGTATCTCTTTATTTTGTCTGTGCCGTCTTATTGCTGCTGTTATCCACCCGTTTCACATCCACACAGTTAAGCCGGCACTGGATTGCAT
>JAGWTX010000365.1 GCA_028875955.1 Bacteroidota bacterium
AATTACCCAGGTTTCATCCGGTATTGTGAACAGCGCACATCACCAGGCCATCGATAAAGTAGCACCTCTTTTACAGATCAATGCCAGGGCAGAAGAAGACATCATTGAAGGGCTGGAATGGTCCGATCCTGTAAACAGATCCCCCTTGCTTTGCGTACAATGGCATCCCGAAAGAATGAAGGACAAACAGCACAATCCTTTATCCTTCGCAATCAAAAACTGGTTCCTGCAACAAGCAAGCAATTATTCCTTATGAATATTTACAACCCTGCCACCAACGAGGTCATAACACAACTGGAAACGGATACCTCATCCACGGTCAACGAAAAAATCAATCTGCTGCGGCAGGGACAAAAAGCATGGGCTGCCAGACCCTTGACTGAAAGAATTGCTATCCTGCAAAAATTTTCAACGGCATTACAAAATGACCTGGAACATTGTGCAGCAATCTTAACGGAAGAAGTGGGCAAGCCCCTGCAACAGGCCAGGAATGAAGTCAATGGCGCCTGCAGCAGGATTGAATGGCTGACCACCCATGCTGAAAAATACCTGGGTGATGAATGGATGACAGAATCAGGAGCCACCCGTGAAAAAATCGTTTATGAACCCCTGGGGATCGTAGGTAATATCTCGGCATGGAATTATCCCTATCTCGTGGGCACCAATGTATTTGTACCCGCCTTACTCGCAGGAAATGCAGTTTTGTATAAGCCTTCCGAACTGGCTTCCCTGACAGGGATAGAAATACAAAAACACCTGTATGCAGCCGGTGTTCCGGAAAATGTTTTTCAAATAGCCATTGGAGACAGGAACGTGGGTGAATTGTTGCTACAGGCGGATCTGGATGGTTATTTCTTTACCGGCTCATATCCGACGGGAAAATATATTTATGAGCAGGTCAGCAAAAAAATGAAACCCTGCGGACTCGAACTCGGCGGTAAGGACCCTTTGTATGTCACAGATGATATCACCGATATAAAAACGGTGGCGGCCAATACCGCCGATGGCGCTTTTTACAATAATGGTCAGAGCTGTTGTTCGGTGGAAAGAATATATGTGCATGAAAATGTCTACGATGCCTATATCGATGCATTTAGAGCAGAAGTCAATTCCTATAAAACAGGACAACCCACTGAAGAAGGGGTCTATATAGCAGCGCTTACCCGGAAGCAACAACCCGTTTTCCTGGAAGCACAGGTAAATGATGCACTTGCAAAAGGTGCCACCCTGTTATGCGGGGGGCATATCATAGAAAGTGCCGGCAATTTTTTCGAACCCACCGTTCTGGTGAATGTGACCCATGATATGGCTATCATGAAAGAAGAGTCTTTTGGCCCTGTCATTGGCATCATGAAAGTAAAAGATGATGCGGAAGCCATTGCTTTGATGAATGATAGCCTGTATGGATTGACTGCTGCTGTCTATTCGCAGGATGAGAACAGGGCAGCCCGGATACAAAACCAACTGAATGCAGGAACGGTTTACTGGAACTGTTGCGACCGCGTTAGTGCCGCCTTACCCTGGAGTGGCCGCAAACACAGCGGTTTTGGCAGTACGCTCTCGCATGTGGGTTTGCGTGCCTTTACCCAACCAAAAGCCTATCATCTTCGCAGCTGAAAAACTATTTATCCTTTTGCGGATCCACTACCGCTGCCGGTCTTACTTCGGTTCCAACCTGATGGGTCAATCCGTCCCCGATCGTTTTACGGTACTGGTCTGCAATAGCTGTCAATTGCGCCACTATTTCCGGGTATTGATCTTTTACATCCCTGTCTTCGCCCGGGTCGATCGTTAAATGATACAATGCCAGATGCACGCTGTCTGAACCATATTTGCCGGGATAACCATCATGACCGATGGCACCAGGCTTGCCATAGGTTTGTGAGATACAGGGGAAAACCAGTTTCCAGGCATTGTTACGGATCGCTTTTAGATTATTCTTATCGTAGTAATACACAAAATTCTCACGGGGATCCGCATCTGGTTTTCCAAATAAAATGGAAGAGATGTTTACACCATCGATTTTTTTAACAGGCAAATCCGCCTGACAGATACTGGCCAATGTGGGTAATACATCCATGGTGGTGGTTAAAGGGTTGGCAATGGTTCCGGCTTTGATTTTTCCCGGCCAACGCATGATACAGGGCACTTTTAAACCGCCATCCCAGGCAGTTCCCTTCCCTTCGCGTAAACCGCCGGTATTACCCGCATGGTTACCAAATGTGAGCCAGGGTCCGTTATCGCTACTAAAGATCACCAGGGTATTATCATCCACGCCATTCTCTTTCAAGGCTTTCATCACTTCACCAACCGACCAGTCCACTTCCTCCATCACATCCCCAAACATGCCCGCACCGCTTTTACCGCGGAACTTTGCGGATACACCCAATGGCACATGCACCATGGAATGCGCCAGGTATAGAAAAAAGGGACGATTTTTATTCTCGTGTATGAAACGAACCGCTCTTTCCGTATAACTGGTCGTGAGCTGATCCTGATCCTGTAATGTTTTGATCAGCTTCACCACTTTTTCACCCTCATACAAAGGGAGTTGCGGATATTTTGAACGCCAGAAAGAAGTGTCTTTCCAGGGTTGACCATCGTAATCTACCGGCCACATGTCATTCGAATAAGGCAAACCGAAAAACTCATCAAACCCCTGTTGCAAAGGCATATGGGGTAACCGGCTGCCCAAATGCCATTTACCGATGATGGCAGACCGATACCCCCTGGGCTTTAGGATCTCTGCTATGGTTTGTTCATCGGGATTCAGGGCTATTTTACTGCTATGATCAATGGCCCCCGATAAACCGATCCGCGTGGGATAACAACCCGTTAGTAACGCACTCCTGGATGCAGTGCATACCGCCTGGGCTGCATAGAAATTGGTGAAGCGCAAACCCTCTGCTGCCAGGGCATTGATATTGGGTGTATGATAAGGACCGCCACCATAACACTCCGGATCCCCATAACCCATATCATCCATAAAAATGATCACAATATTGGGACTTCCCTGTTTGGGTTCCCGGTCGGTTTTCAGGGGTTCATGGTTTCCCATCAGGACTACTGACAAAAAACAAACCGGGATCATTTTCTTTAGAATGGCAAGACGGTTCACGTTTAACAGTTTTATGGTTTAAAAATATCACCAGTATTTTGAAAATATCTGCTGCATCACCGGATAGGCATCGTCACTATCTCCTGCCAGTGCTTTTTGTTTTTTGAGTTCAATTTTCATCTGGCTGATAATGGATGCATATTGTTTATCATGAATGGCATTGTGTAATTCTTTCGGGTCTTTCCGGATATCATAAAACTCCCAGGCCGGTTCCGTGGTTTCTTTGGATGCACCTTTCATACCCAAGGGTTGTCCATAATAAAATATGAGTTTATAGGAATCATTCCGGATCCCGAAATGTCCGGG
>JAGWTX010000366.1 GCA_028875955.1 Bacteroidota bacterium
AATCGTGTTTCTATAACGGCGCCTACTTCGTCCCCCGGAACCTATACGTATTCCCTGGTGAGTGTGCAGGAATCCGGCGTTAACAGTTGTATAAATACCGTGGATGGATCTGCCATCATTACGGTCAATCCCATCCCCACTGCAACGATTTCGGGATCCGGTTCGGTTTGTCAATCCGGCACAAATCCATTGATCACATTTACCGGAAGTGGTGCTACCGCACCTTATACGTTCACTTATCAAATTAATGGAGGTGCTAATCAAACAGTGACCACTACGTCGGGCAATCGTGTCACCGTTAGTGTGCCTACTAATGCGGCCGGAACCTATACTTACAGGTTGGTCAGTGTGCAGGAATCCAGTGTTACCAGCTGCTTAAATACTTCGTCAGGTTCTGCGATCGTAACGGTCAATCCACAACCTGTTCAAGCAACCATTGCTGCGCCTAACCTGCATCTCTGTAATGGAGATACGGGGATCATTACGGTAACCAATTTCGTCACCGGATTTTCGTATACATGGTATAAGGATGGGATTTTATTCAGGACCACGAACCTGGATTCGATCCATGTTACTGCGGCAGGCAATTATACCGTACTGGTCACATCTGATAAGGGTTGCGATGCAGCTTCGGTTTCAGATCCGGTCAGTATAACAACCGGTACGGTAGCTACGCCAATCATCACCGGTTATCTCCATGTTTGCCCTGAGGGAAAAACCTGGCTTTCGGTTAGGCCTTCAGTTGATTCTCTTTTGTATGATGTGTGGAAATGGACAGAACCTCCGGATAAAACCAGCTTAAGCGGGGATAGTATTTTTTCGGCATGGGCCGGGCAGTATCGGGTTTGGGTTTCAAGGGAAGGATGTGCTGATAGCGCCTTAGTCGTCATTACAGCAGATGATACTGTTTACCCGGCCGGAAAATTAACCATCATACCCCAACATATTCCATATGGCGGACAGGCGACAATGATCGCGGAAGTAACCAATGCCGTTCAATACCATTGGGATCTGGGAGAGGGAAACACCTTCAGCAGTTCAACTAATACGCTACGGCAAAATTATTATAGGTCCGGTGATAGTCTGCCGGTGGGTGTACAAGCCATTAGTGAACGAAACTGTATAACGAGGTATACAGGGTTTATCCAGGTGGATCCACGAATCCCTGACAGTATACCTGATCATTCCTATACAGGTAACCTGAAAGACTGGAATGTGTTCCCGATTCCCTTTCAACATGAATTAAAAGTATCGGTGGTACTTACAAGAAATGAAACGGTCCGGATGGATCTGTTTACGATGGAGGGTAAATGGGTGAGGAGCTGGCAGTTGGCAGGAAGGAAGGGAGAGAATCTTTTCTCTTTGAGCGATATCGAAAATCTGCCTGCTAATGTGTTTTATCTCATCACTGCACAATACAATAATGAAAAACATTTTGAAAAATTATTCAAGTATTAAAACATGAAAAACAAACTTATCTTCTTTTTATTTTTTTTAATCGGTTGCAGTAATAAATATGAATCCCTTTATAATAGTGCACCGAACCCGGGATTGGGTTTTAACAAGGACACGATCCAGATCAGGGAAAAAGATTACCAGAATGTCAACTGGTCAAACAATGGACGGTTAAGCTTTTATTGTTCCAGCCCGAACCACCAGTTGAACCTGCGGGTTTCGGATACCAGTGGCAAAGTGCACTTTCTTTATCGCGGTGAAGATGTGATGAATCAGGGACCATTGCCTGTAATGGATAGTGTACTGGTCTATTGTACCTGTGATACGCCCGGCGTCTATGCGATTGATTGTTTACTGACCGACCGTTTGGGGAAAGTCAGTGAAAGGCAACTGATCGTTAACTGCCATCCGAATCTTCCCGCCATTCCCGGACTTTCTTTTACGCAATTGGATACCGGCTTATTGCAGAACTGGCCTTTTTATTTGGATGCATCGATCAGTCATGACCCGGATGGGGTCATCCGTGAATATCATTTTTCGATCAATGGTCAGGCCATTATTACATCCGTGCCTCATATGGAATGGGTGTTTCATGCAAAAGGAATCCATACTATAGGACTGTTTCTGATAGATGATTTGGGCAAAAGTTCTGATACGCTGCATAAACAAATAACCATACCATGAAAATTATTATAGCGATACTATTGTTTCCTGTTTTTGGTTTTACGCAAACGTTGGATCTTTTTATAAGCCGTTTCCCCAGTCTGGCAATTTCAGGGTCCAGCCGCGGGCTTGCCATGGGGGATTGCGGGATCGCAACCGCCGCCGATAACCAGCAACTCTGTTATAATGCCGCCAAGTCGGCATTTATCCAAAATTTTCACCAGATAGCTGTGAACTATACACCCTGGTTAGCGGCGATCAGCAATGATACCCGGTTCATCAATGTCAGTTATTTAGGCAATGTGTTTAATACTTCTGCATTGGGGATTTCGTTGAACTATCTGGATATGGGTACGATCGCTACCCGTGATAATAATGGAGCAACACTGGCTACTTATCCAGCAAGGGAATACAATATCGGCACTTCCTATGCCTTGCCATTAAATGCAAAGACATCTTTGGGTGTAACCCTTCGTTTCCTGGGGCAGAATCAATTCACAGAAGTTCCCAAAAATGTATATAGTGTTTGTGGCGATGTCAGCTATTACCAGTTTGCCAATATTGGTGGGGATGCCAATAAAAAAATTGAATGGGGCGTTGTTCTTTCAAATTTAGGCGCCAATCTGAATCTGCCCAGAAGTTTGGGTATTGGTATGGGTTATACCAGTATTAATGGGGATGATGGAACCCAATTCTCTGTTGGTCTGGATATCAAAAAAATGTTAGTGCCTACCATAACGGCTTCCCTGAAGGACCTTATCCTTTCGGCAGGTATGGAAGTAGGATTTCTGAACCAGTTCTTTTTAAGAGGCGGGGTAAACCTGGAAAGCCAGTACTCCGGCAATCGAAAATACTTTTCTCTCGGTGTCGGCTACCAGGGGTTTATCAGAGATCAGGGCTGGGGACTGGATTTTCATTACCTCATTCCTTTTGGAACCCTGTCGGCAGTTTCTCCTTTCCAGCATGCGCTGGGTTTTGGGCTTTATATTAATATGGGAAATTTTCAATGATGAAAGACAGATATTATCGTATATCGCAAATTGCGATAATTTGTTTATATTTACTTTAAATTACCTGATATGAAAGCACATAATGGGATGCGTCCGCTGGATATTGTGGTTCTGTTAAAGATCATTGCCATGGGTGATAAGTATTGGAACCACCAGTCATTGGCAAAGAGTCTGTATATCAGTCAGTCAGAGATCAGTGAATCATTGAACCGTTCGGCATTTGCGGGTCTGATGAATCCGGAGAAGAAAAGGGTTTTTACACAGGCTTTGCAGGGATTCCTGTTTGAGGGCCT
>JAGWTX010000367.1 GCA_028875955.1 Bacteroidota bacterium
CCCAATGTCTGTTGATCCAGGGGCAAACCCATTTCCGGGTCGTTGGGCGCCAATAAGGGGTTTCTTGAAAATCCGAATCTATCCTGGTATCTGCCGGTTATCAATCCGGCACGGCTGGGACCACATACTGCATAACTTACATATCCTCTTGAAAAGATGATACCCTGTTTTGCAATTCGATCAATATTGGGGGTGGGAATATCCTTGCATCCGTTGAATCCCACATCGGCATAACCCAGGTCATCTGCAAGAATAATGATGATATTCGGAACAGATGACTGGGCAGAGGCCGCTTGAGAAATAACCAAAATTGCCATTATTCGTACAAAACCAAAACAAAGCCCTTTCAATATGTAGTACAGGTTACAATTTTTCATTTCCGCTTATTGCCAATCAGGATTTTGTGTCAGATTCGCATTGGCATCCAGTTCCGACTGAGGAATGGGAAAGCTTTCTGATTTGGGTCCTGAATAGGAGGGGAAATAACCCGCAACCTTATCATTCAGGGCAGTTGTAAACGCCTGCTGCACGGTTCCCCAACGCTTGAGATCAAAAAACCGGAGTCCTTCACAAGCGAGTTCCACCCTTCTTTCATGTCTGACAATGGTGCGTAAGGCAGTCTGACTCAAGCCGGTTCCTTCCACTTTTTCAACGGTGGGCATACCTACCCTTGCCCTTACCTGGTTGACGAGGCTGTATACTTCTGTCAACTGGTTCAATTCCACCAATGCTTCCGCACGCATCAATAATATATCGGCATACCTGATCACAATAAAATCCTGACCTCCGGGAGAAAAAGTAGCGACTCCTGTTGAGGAAGCTGAATTCCTCAGGTATTTTCTGAGACCATATTTGGTTGCCGTATTCCCTTTAAAGATTGTTTTTGTATCGATCAGAAAAGTATCACTTGCAAAATACACGGAAGCGGTTAACCTGGGGTCTCTGTTCAATTTTTCTTTTGATGCAGTGTATAAAGGAGATTTTGTGATAGGTAAACCGTCTGTACAATAATAGTCCTTTACCAGATTGGGCATGGGTTGTTCATCTACCTTGGGTATACCGGCATAAGTGCCTGAGAATGTTTCACCGTTTTGTGTTGCATCCTGGTTGAATCGAACGGAGAATATGATTTCCTTTGAATATTCACCGGCTTCCGTAAACAATTGCGAATAGCTTGGGTTCAGACTATACCCCAATGCCATGATGGCCGTTGTGGCATCCAATGCGTTCTGATAATCCTTGTTATACATATAAAAACGGGCCAATAAGCCTAATGCTGCGCCTTTGGTAGCATACCCGTATTGTTCACTGGGATAAACAGTGGGCAATGCGTCAGCAGCCGCTTTCAGATCTGTAACGATCTGAGCGGATACTTCCTGGTAGGTGTTTTTAGCAACATAGGATTCATCCAATGTCTGCACTTTCAAGATCAGGGGAACATCTTTGAAATAGACAGCGAGATTCATATAGAAAAGCCCCCTTAAGAAATAAGCCTGACCCAGCAACGCTTTCTTTTTTACATCAGAAATATTGGCAGCAGGGATTTTAGAGATATTCTCGATGGCAGTATTTGCCCTAGCGATCCCCTTATAGGAAGAAGCCCAGAGATCACTAAACATCCCGGTTGTGGGATTGACGTTTGCAATCATGTAGTTTCCGGGGCCTTCAAACTTGTAGGAGTTGTAACAGTTATCGCCAAAATTATCATACATGGGTAAGCCCGCGTTTCCATTCAGGTTACCGCTGTACAAGATCCGGTCCTGTAAGACGTCATAGATACCGTTGATGCCCAAAAGCGCATCCTGTTCTGTTTTCCAGAAATTTGCTTCACCGATTTGGGATAGTGAGTCTTTGTTTAAAAAACTCTTTGAACAGCCCATCAGGGCTAATGTAACGATGCAGGATAAATATAGTAGTCGTTTCATGTTTTAGAATTTAACATTTAAACCAAATGTGTATACTTTATAAAGCGGTGCCAGCTGGTCCGTACCACTTCCTCTTTGTCTTTCAGGATCAAAGTTTTTCATCTTTGTAAACGTCAGCAGGTTTTGTCCACCTACATAGAGACGCAGACTTTGCATTCCGAATTTTTTTACCAGGTTTCTTGGTAATGTATAACCCAACTCGATATTTTTCATCCTGAGATAGGATGCATCCTGTATATAAAAATCTGAAACGATCGAATTATTGACACCTCCGAGACGGGGTAATGACTGAGAGGGCTTATCAACTGTCCATCTGTTTACCCAATAGGCAAGCGCATTGTTCCGGTCGCCTTCCATCGGAAGTTGTCCGTTATCGTTCAGCAATCTGTCAATTCTCTGTACACCCTGAAAAACAACATTAAAATCAAAGGCCTTATAATTCAGGCTGGCATTGAAATTATAGGTCCATTTAGGATAAGGGTTTCCAATCACGGTCCTGTCAAAGGCATCTATCACACCATCGGGTTTGCCTCCGGGTCCGGATAAGTCGGCATACTGAAAATCACCCGGAGCCGTTTTATTGCTGCCGAATTGTTTAGGGGCGTTGGTTATGTCAGTCTGGTTCTGGAAAATACCTATCACCTTGTATCCATAATAGGCAGCAAACGGCTGTCCGATACGGATAATGGTTTCGTTATTGATGGTTTCAATTCCTTTGTCACCCAGACCGGTTACCTTATTATCGGCGAATTTGCTTACACTGGCACCAATGTTATAGTTCAGGTCAGCAACTTTTCCGCGGTAATTCACATTCAGTTCTATACCGCTGTTTTCCATACTTGCCGCATTCTGTGCCGCCAGGTTGGTTACACCGATTGAACTGGGTATCGGGAAATTGGTGTACAAGACATCGTAAGAGTTCCTTTTAAAATAATCAGCTGTAACCGAAACATGGTTATTAAACAAGGATGCATCCATACCAATATCAAATTGTTTGATGCTTTCCCAGGTGATGGTAGGGTTGGCAAGACTGGTTAGTGCCACTGCACCCACCACCGCATTTCCCAGATAATAATCCAGGTTGGTATTATAGGTTTGTTCGAATATGTAGTTACCGATATTATCGTTACCGGTAATTCCCCAGCTGGCCCTGAGTTTTAAATCGGAAAGCCAGTTTATCCTATTCATGAACTTTTCCTGGCTCACACGCCATCCGGCAGAAGCGGAAGGGAAATTACCATACTTGTTGGCTGCACCAAAACGGGATGATCCGTCTCTTCTCATATTGAATTCCAATAAGTACTTCCCTTTGTATGCATAGTTTATCCTTGAGAAAAAGGACTGCAGCGAGACTTCATAAGCACCACCAGAAACATTGGGATTGATCACTCCTCCCCCGTCAAAAACCTGAACCGAGTTAGATGGGAAACCGGATAAATTACCTGCGAATGCATCACTCTTGTTATAGATCAGTGAATGACCCAGCAATACAGAG
>JAGWTX010000368.1 GCA_028875955.1 Bacteroidota bacterium
GGATCAGTGGTCTTTTTGCCTGTATCAGCCCCCTGACCGGTGATCTTTCCCAGTATACCAAATTCAGGGACCTGGAAACGCCCGTTGTTTTTTTTGACGTGGTTCCGGAGACTGATGACATTTATAAGGTATGTATGGCTGATAGCGCTGCCGGTCAACTGGCGGCTGAAGCCATTATCCAGAAAAAAAAGAAACGGGTTCTGGCCATTTTCGGAAACAACCAGATGTCGATCACCCAAAAAAGAAAGACGGCTTTTACCGATACCCTGCTCGGGCTGGATCCGGCCATTTCCATTACACAGGTTTACGCTACCAGCAGTACAGAAGCCAGAACCATCACCGGCAAGGCCTTACAAAAAAATCAAAAACCGGATGTCATTTTTTGTATGAGTGATGAAATTTTGATTGGTGCCATGAAAGCGCTCCAGGAAAGCCAGATCCGGATACCGGAAGAAATTGGCATCATTGCCATCAGCAATGGTTTTATACCCAACTTGTTTTACCCGGAAATAACCTATGTGGAGACCAATGGTCACAGGCTGGGTGAACTGGCATTTAACCAGATGATGCTTTGCCTGAAACAGGCCATCCCCTTTGAAGAAAAAATACTGGAAGTAAGATTGGTGAACGGTGGTTCTTTATAAAGAACGGATCACTTCTTCCAAAATACCGCTTAGCCGGCTGTCGGCAGCATGTGCCGTTTCGAGAATTTCTTCAATACGCACGGGTTGCAAATGATCAGGATCGCATTCGTCCGTAATCACACTGATGGCTGCACAGGCAAGTCCCATATGATTGGCTACGATCACTTCGGGTACCGTGCTCATCCCCACCATGTCCGCACCGGCTGCTCTCAGATAACGGTATTCGGCCCTGGTTTCCAGGTTCGGACCCATGACGGATACATAAACACCTTCCTTTAATTCCTGTCCCAGTTTTTTTGCACTGTTTCTGACCAGGGTATTCAAACGGGCATCATAGGGGGCACTCATGTCTACAAAACGGTTTCCAAAAGCGGGATCGGTCAAACCCCGCAGCGGGTTTTCCGGAAGCAGATTGATATGGTCGTCGATCAGCACCAGGTCGCCTTTTGAAAAACCGGGATTCATTCCACCGGCAGCATTACTCAGGAACAATGCCTGAATACCCAGTGCCTGCAGAACCCGGATGGGAAAACAGATCTGTTGCATGCTATATCCTTCATAGTAATGAAACCTGCCCTGCATGGCGATCAGTTTTGTGGAACCGATGGTTCCCAGTATCAACTGGCCCTTGTGAAACTCTACGGTGGACAAGGGGAAATGCGGGATCTCATGATAGGGTAACAACTGCTCAACCTGCATATGATCAATAAAGGAACCCAATCCTGTTCCCAATACCACCCCGGCTTTTGCACCCTGAAAACCTTTCCCGGAAAGGAAAGCAGCGGTTTCTGCAATTTGTGATAACATCTGATCCATACTAAGTATTATAATTTTTTTATCGTGCGAAAACGGCAACCGACTCCTTATTTTTCTGACAGCACATACTGATAGAGCATCTCAGAAACTTTTGCCATGGCGGCTGTGGCCGCTCCATCGTCTGCAAGATTTTTGGAGAGCAGTACGAGTACATATTTTCTCCCGTCCGGTAGAAACACGATTCCACTATCGTGGTGCACACCTGTGATAAAACCCGTCTTATGCGCAACTTTTACATTGGATGGCAACAAGGCAGGAATGACAACATTGTCGGTTTGATCTTCTAATATTTTTATCATTTCCGCACAGGCATTCTTATTGACAATTCTCCCTTCTGCCATTCGGGAGTAGATCAACATCAGGTCATAGGCAGTGGTCGTATTATTCAAATGTGCATCAAAAGCTTTCTGATCTTCCACCCCCCTTAACACGTTTATTTTTTCAGCACCCAGCTCCCGCATGGTTTGCATCACTTTTTTTCCATCCACCATTTCCATAATGATATTGGTAGCCAGGTTGCTGCTGTGTATGATCATCTGGTAAACAAGCTCTTTCAAGGGTATCCTGGAACCTAGCTGGCTATATAGTTTCTCCTGGCTATCGTCTCCGGGGTTTAACTGATAATCCGAACCGTCTACAATGCTTTTGAATTGGTTTGTAACCAGCACCGGTTCCTGTAAAGAAAGTTTACCCGCTGCCACCTGTTTGTACACTTCAATCATAACAGGTGTCTTCATGGTACTGGCTGCATGAAATTCAGAATCCGCATGCCAGAGCAACTGTTGATGCGTCTGCAGGTCTTCAAACGCCAGTGCAAAAAAACCGGTCTGTTTGCCAAGTTCTGTTTTGATCTTTTGCAGCAACTCCATGTCACCTGTTTGTTTTTGTGCAGTAACCTGCATACACCCTACTATCAATACAAAGGCGGTCAGTATACGTTTCATCAGTTATGCGTTTTTTCAGAAATGGCCAGCAGTTCTTTCAGATACTTACCCCATACAGCAGGATTGGAGTGGGTGCCATGACCGGATGTCTGGTCTGTAATCGGCAGAAGTATGTACCGGCCATTGGGTACTCTTTTGATCTCCTTGTCCAGGATGCCGAGTTCGGGTGGGTTCACCTGATCATCCGCTGAATTTACTGCAAAGAGGGGGGCTTTGATTTTTTCCAGAAACGGAGAGGGATCATAATCACGTGATGCGTCAAACTGGTAAATAAAATCATTCGCATCCAATGAAGCGAAATAACGGTTACGCAGATTGTCCAGCATGGTTTCTGCGGAAGACCTGTCCGGTGCCTTCTTCTGCCATTGTAAAGGACTACTCGTCATAAAGATCAGGGAAGATATCGCACCCATCATACCCAGCCTGGGTTCTTCGGTGTACTCACCGTCTTTCCATGCCGGATCCATTTTGATCAGGTCGATGGCCATTTTTCGTTGTATCCGGTTTCGGCCTGCAATGGCAACCGGCAAACTGGCCAATGGCATTAACGCATCCATGAAGTCAGGATAACGGTAACCCCATACCCAGGTATGCATGCCCCCCATGGAAGTGCCCATTACCAAACGAAGATGGTTGATGTGCAGGTGTTCGGTGAGTAAGCGATAATCCGCCAGCACCATATCCTCATACCCATAGGCCGGAAACCGCATGTGCATGCCATCACTTGGTTTACTCGATTTGCCATGACCGATCGCATCGGGTAAGATGATACAATATTTTTCCGCATCCAGAATCTGTCCCTTGCCAAAAAGACCGCCCGCAAACATTTCGCTCAAAAAATTATGCCCGTTACCGGTAGTGCCATGCATGATCAACACAGCATTGGTCACCATACCCGCAGCATTGCGTTTTGGTTTTCCCACCAGGGTATAATGCAGGTTTAGCAGGGGAATCAGTTCCTGATCCTTACACCTAAAATCATGGAT
>JAGWTX010000369.1 GCA_028875955.1 Bacteroidota bacterium
GACCTGTGAGCAGGGGAACCTGTTCTCCTGATTTTTCAATCACAGCCCTTTAGAAAAATGACAAATATCCATATGGAAAAGGAAGCATCTGAACCCGAAAACAATACCTATCTCAAAGGGAGGGGGGCTCAATACAATCCCAAAAACCGGTTTCTGAAACAGGACCGGGTTCGGGATCAGATCGAAAGTATTGACGACTGGACGGAACCCAATACCGCAACGGTATACCTGGAAGATCATGCCAAATCGATCGTAAACAAAGTGGATAGTCCGGATGTGGGAATGTGGTACAGCATGAACCCTTACCAGGGTTGTGAGCATGGCTGTATCTACTGTTATGCAAGAAATGCGCATGAATACTGGGGGTATAGCGCGGGTCTGGATTTTGAACGGAAAATCATTGTCAAGAAAAATGCGCCTGAATTGCTGCGCAAATTTCTCATGCAGAAAAATTGGGAATGTGTACCCATCAGCCTGAGCGGGAATACCGATTGTTACCAACCCGCTGAAAAAAAATTCCAGCTTACCCGGAAAATGCTGGAAGTCTGTGCAGAATTTAACCAGCCGGTAGGGATGATCACCAAAAACGCAGGCATTCTCCGGGATCTTCCGCTTTTGCAGAAAATGGCTGAAAAAAAATTAGTAAGTGTGCTGGTCAGTATCACTTCTTTTGATGAAGAGCTGCGTCGTGCCATGGAACCCCGCACCACAACCGCCCTTCAAAGACTTCGGGTGATCAGGGAACTCAGTGCTGCCGGTGTGCGTACGGGTGTGATGCTGGGTCCGATGATACCGGGACTGAATGAACAGGAAATGCAAAAAATCATGAAAACTGCCAGTGAACAGGGCGCCAGTTTCAGTGCCTATACTTTTATCAGGCTGAATGGATCCGTCAAACTTATTTTTCATGACTGGTTGTATAAAAATTTTCCGGATCGTGCCGACAAGGTTTGGCACCTGATAGAAAAGGGACATGGCGGAAAAGTAAATGACAGCCGGTTTGGCCTGCGTATGCGGGGCGAAGGCCCGATTGCCGAGCTGGTCAGGCAGCAGTATAAAAAATATACCCAACTCTATCAGTTGAATGCAGAACGCTGGGAACTGGATTGCAGTCTGTTCAGGAGACCCGGTGAACAGGGCAGGTTGTTTTAGTTAACCTGAAGGGAAACAGGTTCCATGCACGCATCTTTTGAAAACAATGTATGCAACTATTTTACGCCCGTTCATAAAATCTGCGCTAGCTGCTTATCTTCATTGTATGAAAACAATCGGACTCATCGGTGGGATCACCTGGCTATCTACAGTGGAATATTATCAATTGATCAATCAGCTGGTCAACCAGCGGGCGGGTGGGGTTAGTTCCGCAAAACTGATTGTATTCTCGGTCGATTTTTCACAGATCAAAACGCTTACGGAAGCGGGCGACTGGGAAAGCATCGCAGGGATCATGGGAGATGCGGCTGAAAAATTGCAGACTGCGGGTGCCGATTGTTTACTGATCGGTGCCAATACCATGCATAAGATTGCGGATTCGATTCAGCAAAGGGTCAGGATCCCTGTGATACATATTGCATCTGTTACCGCTGATGCCATTGTTGAGAAAGGATTGCGGAAAGTGGCTTTGCTCGGGACGAAGTATGTGATGCAGATGGATTTTTATACCCGCAAACTGGCTGAAAAAGGGATTGCAACACTGATACCGGATGAAGCATCGGTTTCCTATATCAACCAGGCCATTTATACTGAATTCGGAAAAGGGATTTTTCTTCCTGAAACCAAAAAACGGTTTCTCGAAATTATTGATTCGCTGATTGATGCCGGTGCGGAAGGGGTTATTTTTGGTTGTACCGAAATTCCCATTCTTCTGAAACAGGAGGATTGTTCCCTACCTGTTTTTGATACTACGGAATTACATGCCAGGGCAGCTGTCAATTATGCCATGACATAATCCCTCTCTTTGAAAAGATAAACCAGGTCTATTTCAATTTCAGGTTTAATGAGATCACATCTGAATTCATGCCATTGGTTTTACTATAGTGTCCATAGCGGAGTTCCAGCATATTCAGGTGTTCCAGTTTAAACACACCATCAGGAGGTATCAACCGGATACCTGCCCCGAAAAAATGACTGTTAAAGGTAGACAGGTCATAGTTACTGCTGTAATAAGTGTCAGCAGCTACATGTTTGCCATAAGCCGCAAAATAATCGATGGCAGTTTGGGTATAGTACCTGTAAAAAGGCGTGACCGATACAAACGGCGTGATTTTCACCGCGGTTTCCAGATTGAAAGTATGTGCATTGAGTCCCCAGTCGTCGTGATAGTACCGGTAAAATCCTCTTAGTATCAAATGATCTCCCAGGAAATAGTTGGCCCTGAACCCAATGGGTATTTTTAGTCTTTTCCCGGGCAGGTTTTCAACGTGAACGGAATTGTCTGTGAAATATACGCGGTGAAAGGGAAGACCCAGATAACCATCCTGGTAAACCATATCCAGCAGGAATGCGATCTGTAATCGCTGGCTGATGATCTGGGAATAGGATAAGGAAGTGCCAAAAGTGTTTCTCGCAGCCGTAGGGTAATTTTCCTCTCTGGGAATAAAACTTCCCGATCGGAGTTCAACCGGGTAAACCAGTTTCAGGTTATCCAAATAGGTGAACAATTTCCCGCTGAATTCTCCACTCCTGTTTTTTGTTTTCTTGGAGAAGTTGATATTTCCCCCGAAAGAGAGATAATCAAACTCTTTTGAAATCGATCCGCCTGCACCAATACTGCTGCCTTTCTGCTCATTTTCCATGGTCCAGTTGGCAGATGGATATACCCTGGTATCGGCATGAGAAGCGGATGAGTTTGCTTTCAGGTCAATCATATCGGAAGAGGCGGAAGTATAATGGTCAACCCCCAGTTCAAGATCGTAGGTATGTTTTCTTTTTTTTCTATCCCAATTGTGCAGTTTGATCTCAATGGAATTGGAAATGTCATTTAATTTCTCCGATCCGATACCTCCGGTAACCGCAGCATTATTCCCGTTCTGAGTATAATAACTGGAGATGAAATTGGCTTCATCAAAAGTGAGTTTCCGGCTTTTAAAACCGGTATCCGTTGTGGATGTTTGAGAGAAAGCGGCCAGGATGCCGAGGTAGAGACCGATAACTGTCAGTGATAATTTTCTCATGTACTGCTGGGTTCTGGTAGATTAATTACAGCCACAGCCTCCGCCACTCTTTCCGGCATTGGCACCGGAAGCGCCTTCACGGTAGGATTGGAAACTAAGTTCAGTTTTTTCTACTTTCCGGTTTCCCAGAACCATCTCCCCGTCGTTGAGCCGGTTTTTCTGGTATTCTTTTACTGTGGTGCAGGATCCGGACAGTATAACCACTGTCA
>JAGWTX010000370.1 GCA_028875955.1 Bacteroidota bacterium
TTCGAGGCTGTTTGAACCGCTATAAGGGGATGAAAACCGGCCGTGGTATTGAGGAATGACTGTTGATTGCGCGTGCAGGGAAATCCTGTGGCTGCTATCTTCCTGTGCATAGGAACACAAAGCACCCAGTAATAGCATTCCCAGAATGAATATTCTCATAAGACTAAACTAAAATTTAGACAAATCTAAATTTAATTTTCAATTGTCCAAATTTATTTACAGTGCAAACAGCCAGGAAGGCTGTTTGCACTGTTTTGCCACTATACGGCGCCCATTTTTTTGAGCAGTTTCATGTTTTCACGCTTATGGATGAACCGGTGTACAAGGCTGTAGATAACCGGCAGGATCAATAGGGTGAGGATGGTGGAGGTTATCAATCCGCCAATGACAACAATGGCCAGCGGTTTTTGGGTTTCGCTGCCAATACCGGTACTGATGGCGGCGGGTAAGAGGCCAATGGCAGCCATCAGGGCCGTCATGACAACCGGCCGTACCCGTGACAAAACCCCTTTTAGGATGGCTTCATCCAGTTGCATTTTCTGTTCCAGGTTTTTCCTGAAAACACTGATCAGAATAACCCCATTCTGAATACACACACCGAATAAGGCAATAAACCCAATTCCTGCACTGATACTGAAATTGATACCGGTGATATGCAGGGCAAGGATCCCCCCAATCAGTGCAAAGGGAACATTCAGGATGGTTAGTATGGCATCTTTTACATTCCCGAATGTGACAAATAATATCAGAAAGATGGCCAGAAGACAAAGCGGAACCACATTACTCAATGTTTTGGTAGCCCTTTCCTGGTTTTCAAATTCTCCATTCCAGCTTAGCGAATAACCAGTGGGTAAGCTCACCTGGTTCTGTACTTTTAACTGGGCTTCCTTGATGGTGCTGCCCAGGTCTCTGCCCCTTACCGAAAATTTTACCGGGATATATCTTTTGTTGTTATCCCGATAGATAAAGGCAGGGCCGGTTAATGTTTTGATTGTGGAAATTTCTTTGATAGGGATACGGGTGGAATCCTGGGTTGGAACCATCAATTGTTCGATCTTTTCACGGGTATCCCGGAACTCTTTCTGATAGCGGATACGTATGTCAAATCTTTTCTCCTCTTCATATAATTGGGTGGCTGCTTTTCCGCCAATGGCCATTTCAATCACACTTTGCACATCTGCGGTATTAACGCCATACATCGCCATTTTTTGCTGATCCAGTTCAATCCTGAATTCCGGTTGCCCCAGGTTCCGGAGTACCCCCAGGTCTTCAATCCCCTGGACCTTTGACAGGGTTTCCTGAACCTTATTGGCCAATGAATCCAATACCGTAAAATCCTTACCATAGATTTTGACAGCCAGCGATGCAGGAACGCCAGCCACCGCTTCTTCCACATTATCACGGATGGGTTGCGAATAGTTTAGCAAAAGACCTGGTATCTTACTTAATTGCTGATCCAGGCTGTCAATCAGTTTTTCAGTGGTCATACCTTTCCTCCAATCTTCTTTATTGTACAGATCTACGGCGATTTCTACATTGAAGAATCCTTTGGGATCCGTACCGTCATTGGTACGGCCAATTTGTGCCAGCGTGTGTTTTACTTCCGGAAATTTCCGGATAATGCTACCCATCTTGTCAGATATCTCCTTTGACTGGGATAACGAAGCACTCATCGGAAGCTGCGCTTTAACCCATAAGGCACCTTCATCCAGTTCCGGCAAAAACTCACTTCCCAGGAATCTGGCAGAGAAAAATGTGAGTGCCATAAAAGCAACGGCAATTGCCAGACTTGTCTTGGGCATCCTATACGTCCTGTCGAATAATTTCTTGATCGATTTTTCAAAGAATTGAACAACAACATTGTGTTTCTCCCTTACATTTTTCCTCAGTAGTATGCTGGAGAGGGCTGGTACCAGGGTGAGTGTGAATAACAAAGCGCCCAGAAGGGCAAACCCCAATGTGTAAGCAAGAGGGGAGAACATTTTCCCTTCTACTTTCTGAAAGGCGAAAATGGGGATCAGACAGGTCAGGATGATGATCTTTGAAAAAAAGATCGATTTTCCCATTTCTGTCCCCACCTGTTTAAAAAGACCCAGTTTTGCCAGTTTGTTAAACTTTTCCATCCCCACTTCCCGGGCTTTCAGATCAAGGGCAACAAACAGCCCTTCGACCATCACAACGGCACCGTCTATGATGATACCGAAGTCAACTGCACCCATGGATAGTAAGTTTGCCGTCATTCCTTTTAACCGCATACACATGAAAGCAAACAACAGGGATAAAGGGATAATGATGCTGACGGTCAGGGTAGTCCGCCAATCGGCCATGAACAGCATCACAATGCAGGTAACCAGAATGATTCCTTCAATCAGGTTATGGATAACCGTATGCGTTGCATAATCCATCAGGGTGGTTCTGTCATAAAAGGGCACCAGTTTCACATCCTTTGGCAAAACAGATTCATTGATCTCTTTCACCTTTTGATGCAGTCTGTCCAAAACTTCCGTCGGATTTTCTCCTTTTCGCATGACAACGATCCCTTCAATCACATCTCCGACCGTATCCTTGGAAACCTGTCCCAATCGCGGTTTGCCAGCCTCCTGTACAAAGGCAAGGTTCTTGACAAGGATGGGAACCCCGTTGATTTTGGTGACAATAATATTCTCGATCTCATTGATACTGTTCAACAGGCCGATCCCCCTGACAACATATGCCTGTCCGTTCCGTTCTATCACATCACCGCCAACGTTCACATTGCTTTTTACAACGGCATTGTACACATCCAGGGAAGTAAGACCGTATTTGGTCAGATAATTCGGGTTCACACTGATCTCAAAGCTTTTTTCCTCACCCCCGAAACTGTTCACATCGGCAACGCCGGAAACCCTTTTGAATTCCTTGTCAAGTACCCAGTCCTGAATGGTGTATAAGTCACGAATGCTCCGGGTCTTGCTTTTTAGTGTATACCTGAAAATTTCACCGGTAGGGCCATAGGGAGGCTCGATTTCAGGTTTAAGGCCTTCCGGAAGATCGATGTTTGCCAGCCGGCTTAAAACCTGCTGACGCGCAAAGAAATCATCCACATTGTCATCAAATATGATCCGGATATAGGAGAGTCCGAATGCGGATGTGGTTCTAAGGTTTGATTTTTTTTCTACG
The DNA here is from genome assembly GCA_028875955.1 of Bacteroidota bacterium. Taxonomy (GTDB): domain Bacteria; phylum Bacteroidota; class Bacteroidia; order Chitinophagales; family Chitinophagaceae; genus Sediminibacterium. Next base: position 3,160 of record JAGWTX010000370.1, read on the forward strand.
GATGTCAGAGCGGTTTCAATCGGAACCGTAACAAATTTCTCCACTTCTTCCGCACTTCTTCCCGGCCATTGCGTAATGATGATCACCTGCGTATTGGTTACGTCAGGAAAGGTTTCAATTGGCGTGTTTCGATAACTGATAAACCCGATAACTGCTAAAACACCCGTCAGGAAAAATACAAAATACCGGTGCCGGAGTGAAAAATGGATAATACT
>JAGWTX010000371.1 GCA_028875955.1 Bacteroidota bacterium
CCAAAACCGGAAAAATGGCCACGGTCATAAAAAACATTGGATTGGAGGGAGATGATTTTTTTCACCATGGGTGGGATGGATGCCAGTACATCAGCCGGGGTCTGGTAGGTGACCCCGATGGAAAGCACAACCCTTCTGCGTTCCATTCTTTTAAAATTATGGATCCGGGAGTCGGTCAGGTTCTTGTTGGAACAGATCAGTTGTTCACCCGAAAGGGTTCGGATACGGGTTGTTTTTACCCCGATGTATTCTACAACGCCGGCAAGATCATCCACAACAATAAAATCATCGATTTCAAAAGGGCGGTCGAAAAGGATCACGAAATAACTAAAAAGATCTCCCAGTATCGTCTGTGCAGCCAGCGCAATGGCGATACCTCCGATACCCAGACCTGCAATGATCGTAGATATATTATAACCCAGGTTATCGAGCAGGAACATGATGCCCATTGCCCAAATGACAAATTTCAATATGATGAGCAAGCCCCTTGCCTGTTTCTGTTTGGTAGCGCCATCTTCCTGCGTTTTGAGAAAACTCATGGCAAAATATTGCACGGCTGCGGTAAGCGTAAGTAATATGAAATAAGTGGTCACCAATAACATGGCTACTTCCTCCCAATGGGGTTTGGGTGGGTTGTCCAGCCATTGAAGGGACCAGTAGATACATAGGATGGCAAGAAAGGGGAGGACTGATTTTTCAACAATCGTCACCACAAAATCATCAAAACTGGTCTTTGTCTTCTCAGCCCATTTTTTTATTTTTCCCATCAACAGGTGCCGGGCGATTTTTACCAGGGCAATCCCTAGGATCATCATGCCCAGGGCAATCAGCCAGTCCCATACTTTGTTTCCCAGGAAAAATCTATCCATCAAAGCTTCCATAGATCACTTTTATTCAAATTGAAGAATGCCGGCAAGCTAGGCCGGAATCAGCAAAGTATCTTTTCAAAGATTAGGGACTGATAAATCCGGTATTAAAAAGAAGTTAGAATCCCGGTATATCGAATATAGCAAAATAAATATATAATATATTATGATTATCATTAAAATAAACTATAAATATAATTATATATGTACTCTTTAACCGTATTCTAATACCTCTTTAATACCCCCTTAAGTATGGGCAGGTAGCTTGCGGCATGATACAAAATATTGCTGTCATTGGCAGCGGGAGCTGGGCAACGGCTCTGGTAAAGATCTTTTCCGAGTGTAGTATCCATGTTCAATGGTTGGTGAGAACAAAAACCATGGCAGAACAGATACTGGAAACGGGTAATAACCCCCGCTATCTTTCATCGGTGGAATTGCATCTTTCCCATATACAATTACATACAAAATTTGAGGAAATAGACCCCGCTGCTGAGATCATTTTATTTGCATTGCCGTCGGCCTATCTGCAGGAAACCGTTGAATCGCTGGAGCCGGGTTGGCTTTCCGATAAACAGGTCGCAGTTTCTATCAAGGGATTCATCCCGGGCACCGGAAACATACCCAGTGTTTTCCTGAAGGAACAGGCCGGACTAACCAAACCGGTAATGGTATTGGGTGGGCCCTGTCATGCGGAAGAAATCGCCATGGGACGCAATACCTATGTAACCATCGCCTGTGAAAACCATGATCTCGCTGAGGAGTTCTGTAAGACCATCCTGCTGAAAAATGTACACGCCATTCCCAACAACGACCCAAGGGGTGTGGAATATGTAGCCATCCTGAAAAACATTATCGGAATTGCCACGGGTATTGCCGATGGATTGAATTATGGCCAGAATTTTCAGGCAGTGCTGGTGTCCAATGCCATGCGGGAAGTCCGGCATTTTCTGGAAATGGTGAATCCCGTACCACGTGACCTGTTTGATTCTGCCTATTTCGGTGACTTACTGGTGACCGCTTATTCTGATTACAGCCGTAACCGGACATTGGGTAAGCTGGTGGGGCGGGGTATCAAAGTGACACAGGCATTACATGCCATGGAAATGGTAGCGGAAGGTTACCATGCTTCGGAGGAATTATCGGGTCAGATAAAAGGACAGGAGACGCATTTTCCCATCATCAGCAGCGTGTACCGGATTCTGCACCGGCATGCCAGCGCTTTTCACGAATTCAGACTCATAGAAACACAATTGAAATAACCCTTAAAAAGCATGTATGATTTTAGCAACAGATTTAGATGGAACTTTTCTGGGTGGAAAAAGTATACGAAAACAACAACTATACCGCCTGATCCGGAAAAACCCGCAGCTGCGTTTGATCTTTGTAACCGGCCGGGGATTGGAAACCGTTATCCCCCTTTTAAATGATCCCATCATCCCCAATCCCGATTTCATCATCTGTGATGTGGGTGCCACCGTTGTTAACGGTCATACGCTGGAAGCGATGGAGCCCCTGCAGAACGATATCGAAAAAAAATGGCCGGGTATCCATCAGATCCGCGAATGCCTGGCGGACTTACCCGGTCTGGAATACCAGGAAGTTCCCCAGCAAAGAAGATGTTCTTTTTTTGTGGAAGATGAAAATGTGATTGAGCAGGTGAAACAAAGAGTGGCTGACCTGAATTGTGATGTGATTCATTCGGCTGGTAAATACCTGGATGTATTGCCAAAGGATGTCAACAAGGGAAATACGCTTTCTGCACTGGTTCGGTTGCTGCAGGCAGATCCGGAACAGGTGCTGGTGGCAGGGGATACCCTGAATGACCTGGCCATGTATGAATGCGGATACAAAGGCGTAGTGGTTGGAAATGCAGAACAGAAACTCGTGGATGCCGTAACCGACATACCCAATGTTTTTATGGCAAAGGAGGAAGGCGCCGGCGGTATTCTCGAATCCATTGCGGGTTTTGAAAATTTTGCATCCTATCATCATATACCCGAAGAGGAAATGCTGCATATCGGTTCAAAGGATTCCACCCAGCTGGTGATGATGTATCACCGTTTTCCCTATGAAGTGAAAAAAGTAAACGGCCAGGTCGAAAGGGTTCCACCGGCAAGTCCGAACGGGATACTGCCAACCCTGCAGAACTATTTTTCTGATGGGCGAAGCGGTGTATGGATCGCCTGGGAGGAAATTGAAAAGGGGGCCTCCGCCCAACTCAGGAATATTTATATCGATAAAGAAAAATATCCCAATCTGATGGCATCCCGGATCGGGCTTTCCAAAAAGGAAATCGATATTTTTTATAAATCCTTTGCCAAAGAGGCTTTCTGGCCAACCATATTTTCCTTCATCGACAAGGCAAAATTCAATCACCATCATTGGGATCATTTTGTGGAGATCAACCGTTTGTTTGCCACCAAAGCTGCCGAGCAGGCGGACAAGGGCGCCAATGTATGGTTACATGATTACAACCTTTGGCTGGTTCCGGG
>JAGWTX010000372.1 GCA_028875955.1 Bacteroidota bacterium
GCTTCCTGTTTTTCCTTCTGTAAAACGAACTGCATTTTCTGCGCATCCTGTTCCGCTTTGATTTTTTCTTCGATAGAACCCCTTACGGTTGCGGGCAAAGTGATGTTTCTTACCAGCAATTGCTCAAGCACCAGTCCGCGTTTTTTGAAATCTTCTTCGATACTTTTGAAAATGCGACCCTGGAAAAGATCCCGTTTATTGGAATACATATCAATGGCCGTAAAGAAAACCGCATTGTCCCTGATCTTGGTTCTGGTCAATGGCCTGACGATTTTATCCCTGTAATCCAGTCCGGTCTCTTTTACGATTCTGGGGGCTTCTGAGCTCATGACCCGATAAAGGACAGTAAGGTCTATCACCACTTCCAGTCCGTCCTGTGTAAGTACATGTATGGCATCATCGCCGGATTTATCGCCTTCGTCGTTTACACCACTCATGGTATAATTCTGTGTTTTGACGTCAACAACGTGTACCTCCGACAAGGGGTTGATAAAGTTGAGGCCACTGTACAATACAGTATTATCAACCTTTCCAAAAAGGGTCTTCACGCCTATCTGTCCGGCGTCAATTTGTTTGATACAGGAGGTAAGGATTCCAATGATAACGAGTATCAACCCGCCGATGCGCACACCGCCGGCCACTTTCCTGATTTCTTCTCTTTCCTTATTCATTGCCATCCCGGCAACCAACAATATAATACCCAGTATGAGTAAAACCATAAGCAATCCATTTTAATTGTCATATCAGTCGAAGGTATGTGCTAAATATTACAACTAACTGCTGTGATCGCAAACGATCAGCCATTGTCCCCGGATCTTTCTGTATAACAGCGTGAAATGCCCGCTGGCATCTCCGATGCTCCGTTTCAGCATAAATTTGCCCAGTACAAAATAATATTCGGGAGAAAGTCTTTCAACCTTCAGGATATGGAAACTGAGAATACCTCTGGCAGCCTGGTCGGGATAATTCTTTTGATAGTTGGCCAGTGTCTGCCGGTAGCCATAAGTGGGTCCGCTTTTCCCGACAAACATAAGACTGTCATTGTTCCAGTACCCTTTCATAAAAGCAGTAAGGTCTCCTTTGTTCCAATCCAGGATCTGGGAATTGAGGGAAGCGCGTATCTCTTTCTCATTGCTGTTTTGTGCCCGGCTTAGCATCGGGGTTGCCGCCATACAAAAACAGGTTAGAAGGGATAATGCAATTGATTGGATATTCATAGCAGGTAATTTGCAGAAAGCTACTAAGAATTGGTGGATTTTATCGCCCTGACCATTTCCCGTTTTCCAAAGGGCCCCGGAATTTTTGTAACCGTAAAACCCACTGATTGTAATTCTTTTCGTACGGTTGTCTTACTGCAGTAGGTAACCAGGGTTCCCGCAGGTGCCAGGCATTGGAATAATTTGGAAAACACTTCTTCCGTCCACATATCCGGCTGATCGGTGGGAGAGAAGGCATCAAAAAAGATGCAGTCTGCATCCGGAATGTCTTTCAGTTTGTGTATTTCCCCTGGCAGACGAAGGAGGGTAAAAAATGGCGAAACCGGGCTGCTGGTATAGTCAGGTATTGTGTGGAGGGTAATAAAATCATGTTGCCTGTTCAGCAGTTCGCCATAGTTCAACTGCCCGAATTCTTCCGCTGTTAAAGGGTAGGGTTCAACGGCAGTATAACTGACCGGTATCCCCCATCGGTCTGCCTCTATCATTGTCAGGAGTGCATTCAGACCTGTGCCAAAACCAATTTCCAGTATGCGAACCGGTGTTGCCTGGCCGGGTTTCAAAAAAGGGAGCAGTCCTGCCTGGATAAACACATGTCTGCTTTCGCTGATGGCACCATGGAGACTGTGATAAGTGCTTTTCTTGTCTTTCAGCAACAAGGTATGTGATCCATCTGCCGTTAATTGTATTTCCCTTTGCATGGAGCGCTAATTTAATTAATTTTCACCCATGCATTATGTTCCTCATTTAGTCAAGGATAAAAGGCTGGCAAAAACCATCGGGGAAGAAGGACATACGCTTGCATTGCGCAACAATATCCCCCTGAGGATGATGGCGAGTATCATGAGCCAGCAGTTAAGTACCCGGGTAGCCGATGTTATTTACAAAAGGTTTCTTGACCTGTACAAGGGTAAGGAACCTACACCGCGTCAGGTATTGGCAACAGCACCGGAAAAATTAAGGGCCATCGGTCTGAGTAATGCCAAAGTGGGGTATGTGCAGAACGTGGCAGCCTTTTGCATCGAACACAGGATCACAGACAGGAAACTACAGGTTATGACCAATGAAGCCATTACGGATCTGCTTGTCCAGATAAAGGGGATCGGCAAATGGTCGGTAGAGATGTTGCTCATGTTTTCGCTGGGGCGTGAAGATGTTTTTGCCGTGGATGACCTGGGTATTCAGCAGGCCATGTGCAAACTCTACAAAATCGATGCTTCTAACAAAAAAGCGATGAAAGAGAAAATGCTGAAGATCTCAGCTAAATGGAGCCCGTACAGGACCTATGCCTGTATCCATTTGTGGAAATGGAAAGATGGGTAACAGCCGCCAATGCCTTATGCCGAATTTCTTGCGGCATTGATGATGCCAAACATGCTTCTGGTAATCAGTTTCTCATAGGTTTCCTTCATAGCCGGATCTGAATGCTCTTTGTGTAACTGGTGTAAGGCATATTGCTGTATGGTCAATAGCGGCAATACGATCTTATCCCGCATCTGTATGGAAGCCCGGCCCGTTTTGTCATCTTCCAGTAATAAGGTACTGTCCGACAGATCCAGCACCAGCGCGACTGTCAGGTCATATTCTTTTTTGATCAGGTCCCAGATTGGTCCGTAAGTCGGGTCTTCTTTGATAAACTGCGTGAGAGCAAATGCCGATTTCAACATACTCATCATGCTGTTGTCGATCAGTGTACGGAAGAACAGGACGTTTCTGAACATGGCTTTTACATCCTCCCATTTTCCCTGGTCCTTCATGTACTGTAAGGCGGAACCCACCCCAAAAAATCCGGGTACATTCTGTTTCAACTGGCTCCAGCTTCCTACAAAGGGTACCGCCCGCAGGTCTTCAAAGCGGAGACCGCCACCACTGCCTCTTTTCGCGGGCCGGCTGGCAATATTGCTTTTACTGTAATAGTTGAGCGGACTGAATTTTTGCAGGTAGGTCAGAAACAGGGGATGTTTTTTAAAAGACTGGTAAACCTCATAACTCACCCTTCCGAGTTCTTCCATCAGAAACCTGTCGTGTTGGGAAAGCTGCATCCTGGTATCTGCAAAAAGTTCGTTGCTGAGACCCGCACTTAACAATTGTTCCAGATTGTATTGGGAAGATTGTATGGTGCCGAAATTGGAAGTGAT
>JAGWTX010000006.1 GCA_028875955.1 Bacteroidota bacterium
GGAATAATTGACTTTCATCCCGGCATTCTGCAAGTGAATCTTGCCAAAAAGATCCGGCGCATTCAGGTTACCGCTGATTTTCAAATCGCCGGTTGCTTTACCGGATATGTCGGTGAACAGGTCACTGAGAAACATATGCAGAATATCGATCTTGGATTGTGACAATTGTATATTGGTCGTAAAGGAATTCCCCGTCGTGTCTTTGATATTGTAATTACCCTTTGCCGTAAAATGATAGCCCTCATTGGGAGACTCAACCGTAAAAGGTAAATCGCCGGTTTTGTTATCATAAGTGGCATGGATTTTCACCAGCCCAATCGAATCGGTATCCAGACGGAACTGTTCCGCATTTAATTCCGCTATTGCTGTGAAATTGCCTGTCAGGTCATTCAGCTGGATGGAGCCGGTTGTCAATCCCTCCAATCTGGGTTTTTTGAAGAAGATCGAACTCAGGTCACCCAAAACCACATCCTGCAAACTGACTTTCAGGTTGTTTGCCTTACTGCCATTTACCGGGGGAGGGGATGTGATGGCGATTTCCTGGTAACCCTGTGTAAACCGGACTTTTTTAGCCTGCACCAGGTTGGTTCTGAATAGCAATTCCCCTTCATCCTCAATGGTCCATTTTTTATCATTCAAAACAAAACTGGAAGGTTTGAAAATGATCCTGGCACCATCATTCAGGGTATATACTTCTGCATGCAGTTCCGCATCATTCAAGGTATTGTCAGCACTGGTTTTGATAAAAACTACCGAATGGTCATTACTGGAAGTTATATTCAAAATAGAATTCGGGAAATGCAAACTGTCACTTACCTGAACATTGGAGATACTTCCTTTCAGGGATAATGTGTCCATTTTCCCTGCTCCGGATAGGTCCAGGCCGCTGATGCTGTAATGATCATATCCACCCAATGGTATGGCAGCATTTACCTGCAGTTGGTTTTTGCGCGTATCCAGGGTTCCGGAGATATTCGCATCATTGAATCCGGAAATCTTTTTGTCAAACAACTGAAGATAAGGCTCAATATAACCTGACCGGAGTTTAAAGCTGAACACCTGGTTATCGGGGATGGATTTGGGTTGTTTGATATAGGTCGGATAATAACGTGACAGGAATCCCTGAAAACTGGTGGGAAGGTCCTTGATCGTAAAATTACCCTGTATGGTGGCATCTATCTCGTTGCTGCCCAGATGCAGGGCCTTGATATTGTTGGCAAAACTGGAACTCAGATTCAGTGAATCAAAATTAAGTTTGGTTTCTCCATTGGTGATATTGCCATTCAGGAATTTGGCCTTACCCGAAAAGTTATCAATCGTTGTTCCGGAAAAGTTTACGTCAAGCAGACCCGTAAGTTCAATCGGCGGATTTTTTAAAATATGCAACGGCTTCAGGTTGCACTTCACCAGGTCACCCACGATATTAAAACTGGGTAAATCCTTCGACAGATCGATTTCCACAGTACTGGTGAAATCCAGATTCGGGTCGTCAATCTTGATTTCCCCGCTGAACGATTTTTTCTGGAAAGTACCCAGTGTAATGATATTCGTAAAATTGTAGTGGTTGTATTCCAATGAGGATACGGTACCTTCAACAGTCGTCTTCAAACGATCGATATTGAAACTGGTTCCCGTAATCTTTCCTTTGAAATCAACCAGTCCCAGCAGACTGTCATTCAGAAATTTACCAAGGTTAAAACGGGTGGTTTCTACACCTCCGGTATAAACAGGATCTCCCTTTGAGGGTAATCTGAGACTTACATCGGTCTTAACACCACCCAGTTGCGTGCTAAATGTTCCGGCCGTTACAAAGTTTTGAATGGTACCGGAAAAACCGCCTCTGTACAGGATGGTTCCCAATGCAGGAAGATTGGGCGATGTAACTCCCCTGAGTGCCGGAATAAAAGTCCCCAGGTCATAATAATTGGTCTGCAAACTGCTATTCGTCAACCGAATCTGAGTGGTATTGATATCGGGGAGGCCTTTCATTTTCAAATTCCCGATAATGCGTGTTGTGGCACCAATTCTTGCAGATAAATTGGGAACCGAAAAATTTTCAACGGTACCCAGAAAGTTACCGGATAAGACCACTTCCTTTTTCCAGCTTTTGAGTTCCGGGGCAAAATAGGCGATATCATCACTGCTAACCTTTGCATTGGCAAACCGGGCCTGCATGGTAACCTGACTGTTATAATGCCCAAAGTCCTTATTGAAATCCTTGAACTTCATTGCATAATAATTGGTCAGTCTGCTCTTATTGGTCTGTAAATCCAGTTTATCCAATTCCAGGATCTGCGGGGTAAGCCGGAAATGTGTTTTTAGTTTTTTCAGTTCCAATCCGCAACGGTCTTTGACAGACAGGTCCAGGTTGGCCCGTATCGTGTCTTTCAGGAAACTTACATTTTGCAGGGTCCCTGTTAGCTGGCTTAACTGAATATGGCTTCCATCGAAATGTTGCAGGGGTTTGTCAGTGTCACTATCCAGGAACAAACGCCCATTATGAATGGTGATATTTTTTACACGGATGCCCATATTCCCTGCGTTGAAATACATGCCGGTATCCTTTTCGGTCTTCGGATGTTTCAATGAGTCGGGTCTTAATGCCGGAAAACCCTGTATACCCACAAATGGCCGGTCCAGATCAATGCTGTTGATGGAAAATTGCTGGTTCTTCAGATTTATTTTATCCGCATCAATCAGCAGGCTGACTGTCTTTACAGTCATCTTTTCACCCACCCAATGATCATTCTTGATCAGACGGAGATTCTTAAAATCCAGTTTTTTCAGATTCAGGTTGATTCCTCCTCCTTTTTTTGTCGTATCCCCCGAGGAAAAATAATCAACGATATAGGCATAATTCCAAACCGAATCCTTTCGGTTCAGATTAATAATGGCATCTTCCAGGCCAATGTATTTGAGTTCAACGGAGTCTTTCAGAAAAAACCAGTCCGTTATCCTCAGTTTTAACTGCCCGGCATAAAGCAAAGTGTCTTTTTGCTTATCCCGGATAAGGGTACCATCCAGGTTCAAACGGTTGAATAAGGAGAAATTTACGTTTTTGATCCGCACTTCCGTTCCCAATGCCCTGGACAACTTCTGGGTAAAGATACCGGCCAGCCAGTTTTGCACCAGGCTGGTCTGAATGGCTATATAAGCCAACAATAATACCGCTAATATGATAAGAAAAGTGCGACGTAATATTTTCAGAAAACGATTCAGAAGGTCAGGGGTTTGAATTTGCAAAAATAAGTAATATATCACAAGGCAAACACAATGCCAAAGAACTGCTTTTGGGCTAATTCGTTTCACATTACCAGGAATGGGGGGATTTCAGCTTTTTTGGGCTTGTCCGGGACAATCCCTTACTTTGTTTTTTGATAGATTCAAAAAATGCGATCATCCATTTAACCTTTGACCATGAAAAAAGTGCTGTTTTGTCTTTTCCTGACTTTAATTCTCGGTTGTCAGAAGAAACCAAAAGTTTCTGAAGTGCGAAAGCATTTATCAAAGGCAATGACCCATTTTTTGTATGCGTCTGTTAATAACGACTCTTCCCGGGTAAAATTCCTGGTGAAAGATGTGATTTATTTTGAAGAAGCTGATTTTTTCGAGTGTGAGTTTACCGTTGATATGAAGCAAAACGGAAAAGATACTACCGGGATTATGAAAGCTCGGATAAACAAAGATTTTACCCAGGTGTCCCGCAAGTTGTGATTAAAATGTATGCTTTCAGATAAAATATTGGGTTTCAGAAAAGTAAACTTTTTTGAATTCTTTGGGTGTATAACCTTTTCTCTTTTTGAAGATACGGTTGAAATTCGAAATATTATTAAAACCGCAGGCATAAGCGATTTCAGAGACAGATAGAGAGGTATTGACTAGCATTTTAGATGCATGACCTAGTCGGATTTCCGTCAATATATCAATATAAGTACTGCCGGTTTGTTTTTTAAAGAATCTACAGAAAGCTGATTCTGCCATATTGGTTAAACTGGCAACATCAGATAAGGTTATGTTGTTTGAATAGTTTTTATTCAAATAATCAATAACCTGATCTACCCTTTCGCTTTTATAACTGCAATAATCAGTATTGTTAAACGACGAGGAGGATAAAATCTCATAATTGGTGGCTGTCGATAGTTCGTGAAGTATGGTTAAAAAATCGATGACTGCACTAAACCCATCGCTGTTATAGAGGCGCATGATTTTATAAGACATTAAAGAGCTGGTGTTAGAGGAGAACAGGACTCCTCTTGAAGCATTTTCCAGCATGGTTTTAATGGGTAAAAGCCGGCTTCTGGTTAGAAATTTATCGTCAAAAAGGTCTTTATGGAAGTGGATAGTAACTTCAGTGGCTTCGTAACTTTTGCATTTATGGATTTGCCAGGTATGTGGCAGTATTGGGCTAAGTAGTACTAATTCATAGTTTTCTGTTTCTCCAATATGATCTCCGACAATTCTTTTTAACCCTTTTGCATTTTTTATAAATGTTAATTCAAAACAATCATGATGATGGATGGGTAGAATAAACTCACTCTTTATCTGAGAGGAAACGGTAAAGCAGTTGCTTTCCGAAAGCGGGCATATCTCAATGGAATGTTTCATTTGTAGGAATTGGATTTTTAAAATGACAAACCATTACAAGGTGGATTTCTGTGGGATAATATATAATTTTTAGTATCTCGTTTTTTGGGATATGAGCCTTTTTTAGCTTATTGGATACCTGGGTATTCCATTCAGCTAAAAACAGTTACATCATTTTTTTATCTGCTTCTCACGATCACAACCAATCATACCATACGCCATTGTTCAATATATTCCAGATAGCGTTTTATGTCCGGTTACTTCAGCTTTGTATCTTAAAAGTCGGTTTGGCGGGTTGGTATTCATGGTAACCAATAATCCCTTATATACTGTTCCGACAATTGATTTCCGGGTATCATATACGGCAAGGATGGTTCCTTTGGCACCAGGTGCAATAGCCTCTTGTAAAGGGATAACCCTTGTGCAACTGCAACTGGAGATGCATTTTGTTACGAGTACTGGCTGGTTTCCGGTATTGATAAATTGGAAACGGATAAGTACCGTATCACCCATGGGAATCTTACCTAAATCTACCAGGGAATCAATCCATTTTATTGATGTAACAGGTTGATTATCATTATTTTTTACTGTAGATGGGGGGACTTTTTCAATAGCTCCGTTCCTGCAACCCAATACAGCCATCAAAAACAATACTATCGGTATGCGATATCGAATTGTTAAAGATACCATGTGAAATTTGTATTAATATTTCAAAGTAATGATTTTTTTTTATTCATCAGCGAAATCGTTTTCATAGTTCATTATCAATCTATAGCATATGATAAAATTGTATCTATATGTGTATTTTTCACACATTAGAATTGTATAAATAATACCAGTAACTGTTAAAAAAGGATAAACGGTTAGCATTTATTAGTGATAATTTAGTATTCGCTACATTATACTTAACATTCTAACCAAATTGCTATGCCAACGAAAGCTTATTCGTTTGTAAGGACCAGTATCCTTACCCTTTTATTACTTTTTTTTAGTTTTCATGTTTTTGCCCAAAAAACGGTCTCCGGAAAAGTTAACAGTAAATCTACTGGGGAGCCGATAGCCGGAGCAACTATTCAGGTAAAAGGGACCACCATTGTTGCTTTAACCAATAATGAGGGCCTGTTTACCATTAGTACGCCTAACGCTTCAAGTGTTTTGGTGGTTTCTGTTGTCGGGTATGCACCCATCGAACAGCCACTGAATGGTAAGTCGGCTTTTACCTTTTCAATGGTAGAAACCACCAGTCAACTTGATGAAATTCTGGTAACCGGTTATTCAGCCCAAAGGAAAAAGGATATTACAGGTTCAGTATCCGTTGTTAATGTGAAAGATCTGAAGGCGGTTCCTGCAGGAAGTCCCGAGCAAATGTTGCAGGGGCGTGCTTCCGGGCTTAACGTAATTACTTCCGGACAACCGGGATCCGGCAGTAATATCCGTATTCGGGGTATTACTTCATTTGGTAATGTAGATCCGCTGGTTATTGTGGATGGGGTTCAGGGAAGTTTAACAAACCTGAATGCTTCTGAAATTGAATCCATCCAAGTTTTAAAGGATGCAGGTGCAGCCTCTATTTATGGGGTACGAGGATCCAATGGTGTAATTGTCGTTACAACAAAAAGGGGGAGGGGTAGATCTACTGTTACCTATGACGCATATGTCGGTACACAAAGACCCGCTGGTGGAAACCCTTTCAACTTGTTAGGTACTCAGGGAATGGCTGATCTTACCTGGCTTGCTTTAAAGAATTCCGGTCAGACGCTGTCTCATCCACAATATGGAAGTGGTGCCAGCCCGGTGATTCCTGATTATATAAATAACGGAGGAAATGCTGGTATTTCTGGTACTATTTCTGCTGCAGATCTTGCCAAATACAATATCACAGATTTTAATAAACAAATCTATCAGATTGTAGCAGCCAATAAAACAGGAACCGATTGGTTTCATGAGATTTTTTCACCAGCCATGATCCAAAGCCATACGATTACAGCAAGTGGCGGAAATGAAAAAAATACGTATTTGTTTTCCTTGAACTATTTCAATCAGCAGGGTACTCTTTTGGGAACCTATCTGAAAAGATATTCTGCCAGGATCAATACTACCTATAATATCACCAAGAATATACGTGTGGGAGAAAACCTGTATGTATTTAACAGAGACAATCCGCAGGTGGCGAACCAAAGTGAAGGTAATGCCATCTCTATGGCATACCGTGAGCAGCCCATCATCCCGGTTTATGATATCAATGGCGGTTTTGCTGGAACCGCGGCAAAAGGTCTGGGTAATGCCCAGAACCCGGTTGCCAACCAGGTAAGAACCTTTGATAACAAAGGCAATTCATGGAACATTCAGGGTAATATGTATGCGGAAGTTGATTTCCTGAGTCATTTTACAGCGCGTTCATCCTTTGGTGGTACCTTGGATAACTTCTATTATTATAACTATGGTTACCGCACTTATGAGAATGCAGAGAATAACGGATCCAACTCCTTTAGCGAAAATGCCGGATACAACAGGCAATGGACCTGGACAAATACAATAAAATATAGTAATGTATTTGCCGGTAAACATGCGGTAACCCTTTTGGGGGGAGTTGAGGCAGTAGAAGCCTATGGCCGTGGTGTGGGTGGTGGAGCACTGGGGTACTTTACAGATAATCCGAGTTTCCGTGTATTGAGTACAGGTTCCTCTGGATTTACAAACTATAGTTACGCATATCAGAATTCCTTGTTCTCCCAATTTGGAAAACTTGACTATGCTTATAATGACAAATATTTACTAAGTGCTACGGTTAGAAGAGACGGATCTTCCCGTTTCGGACCTGATAAACGGTATGGTATCTTCCCATCCTTTGCTTTGGGCTGGAGGGTCTCCAATGAAAAATTCATGTCGAATGTTTCCTGGATCAATGACCTGAAAATCAGAGGTAGTTGGGGTAAACTGGGTAACCAGGCAAATGTGGATCCTTCCAACGCGTTTAGTCAATTTGGCGGCAGCCCAGGTACCTCCTATTACGATATCAATGGAACCAGTACCAGCTCTGTACAGGGATTCCGTGCAACCAGGATTGGTAACCCAAAAACCGGATGGGAGGAAGATATCCTGACCAACTTCGGTTTCGATGCGCAATTGTTCCACAATAAAATTGATATGACAATTGAGTATTATCAGAAAAAAATAAACGGATTATTGTTTGTAGATCAGGCTCCTGCCACAGTAGGTGGTGCGGCATTGCCCAATGTTAATATCGGAGATATCCAGAACAAAGGGGTGGATGCTTCTGTGACGTATCATGGCAGCGGTAACAAAGATTTCAAATATGACATCGGTCTGATCTTTACTACCTATAAAAGTAATATCACGAGTATTCCCGGCGATTATTTCGACGCGGGTGGTTCAAGAATCGGAAATTTTGTACGTAATCAGGTAGGACATCCCATTGGATCCTTCTTTGGATATGAAGTGGTTGGTTTATTCCAGGATGCTGCAGATGTTACGAAATCTGCAACACAGGATGGAGCCAAACCCGGAAGATTCAAATACAGGGATGCCAACGGAGACGGAAAAATCACCGATGCAGACAGGGTTTATTTTGGAAACCCGAATCCTAAATACACAATGGGTGTTAATTTGAATGCCAGCTATCGAAACTGGGATTTCTCAACATTCCTTTATGCTTCTGTTGGAAATGATGTTATCAATTATGTTCGTTACTGGACTGATTTCTATCCTTCTTTCCAGGGAGCCAAAAGTATTGATGCCCTGAATAATTCCTGGTTGCCAACACGTACCAATACATCAGTTCCTATAGCTGAGAATGATGCCAGCTTTAGCACCAATCAGGTGCCCAATTCCTATTATAAAGAAAACGGTTCTTACCTGAGATGTAAATCCTTGATATTGGGTTATACTATGCCTATGAAAGAGTTAAAAAGATGGGGTATAGAAAAAATGAGGTTTTATGTACAGGTTGCAAACTTATTTACTATTACCAAGTACACAGGATTAGATCCTGAATTGTCCGGATCAAATGCTGCTTTTGGAATTGATTATGGAAATTATCCCAATAACCAGAAAAATTTCAATATCGGCGTTAACGTCACATTCTAATTGCTAATCCATTAATAGTTTATAATATGAAAAATAGAAAATTTAAAATAGTAATAGCAACCCTACTAACTACCGTAGTGTTGTTTGTTGCCTGCTCAAAAAAGTTCTTGGAGAAAAATCCGATCGGTTCGCTTGATCAAAATACGCTTGCCAATAAAGCAGGGGTGGAGGGCGTATTGATTGGCGCCTATTCCATGTTGGATGGTTATGGAGGCGCCGGTGGTGGATGGCAGAGTGCCGGATCCAACTGGGTTTACGGTGGAGTGGCTTCTGATGATGCGTATAAAGGGTCCGACCCTGGCGATCAGGCTGATATCGTGCCTATTGAGACATTTACGGCTACTGCTTCTAACGGTTACTTTAACCAGAAATGGCAGGCCTTGTATGATGGTATCCAGCGTTGTAATGATGTACTGAGATTAATGTCTGCTGCAACTGATATCAGTGCGGATGATCAGAAAAGGATATCTGGAGAAGCTCGTTTCCTGCGTGCACATTATCATATGGATGCCAAGAAAATGTGGAACAATGTTCCATTTGTTGATGAAACCATTACTTATGCAGCTGGTAACTTTAATGTAGAGAATACGGCAGATATCTGGCCAAAAATAATCGCCGATCTGGATTATGCCATTGCCAATCTGCCAGCCACGCAAAGTTCTGTTGGTAGGGTTAATGTATGGGCGGCCAAAGCCATGAAAGCAAAAGCTTTGATGTTTAAAAAAGATTTTGCAGGGGCACTGCCCATATTGAAAGACGTCATAGCCAATGGAGTTACCACGAGCGGAAAGAAATACGCACTGACACCCAATTTCTTTGACAATTTCAATGCCGAGACCAAAAATTCCTCTGAAGCCATTTTCTCCAGTCAGCAATCAGTAAATGACAACTCCGGTGGTAGTAATGGCGGATGGGGTGATGTATTAAACTTCCCCTATAACGGTGGCCCCGGCGGATGTTGCGGATTTTACCAACCTTCTGTCAGTTTAGCCAATTCCTTTAAGGTAGATCCGGTTTCCGGACTTCCGCTACTGGATACATGGAACGCAAGTGATTTCAAAAACGATCAGGGTATTGCCTCAAAGGACCCCTTTACACCGGATGTGACTACCCCGGTAGATCCACGTCTTGATTTTACAATCGGCAGAAGGGGCATTCCTTATCTGGACTGGGGTGTACATCCCGGTAATGACTGGATTCGGGATCAGAATAATGGAGGTCCTTATTCACCCATTAAACATGTGTATTACAAACGTCAGGCAGGTGCTTTGACCGACAACTCCTTCTGGACAAGCGGTGTAACCGCTAACAACTACACCATTATTCGCTTCTCAGACGTATTGCTTTGGGCTGCTGAATGTGAAGTGGAGGTAGGTTCGCTGGCAAATGCGGTATTATTGGTTAATCAGGTAAGAAGCCGTATCAAGGATAATCCTACAACCTGGGTTAAAAACGCTGCTGGTACCGGTTATGCTGCCAATTATCAGATTGGATTGTATACCGCATTCCCAGATCAAACCTATGGTCGTAAAGCAGTTCGCTTTGAAAGAAAACTGGAATTGGCAATGGAAGGGCATAGGTTCTTTGACTTGGTTCGGTATGGAATAGCAGATGTTGAACTGAACGCCTATATAGCAAAAGAAAAGGCGAAGCGAACATTTTTTACCAATGCAAGTTTTACCAAGGGTAAAAGTGAATATTTCCCAATACCTCAGTCTCAGATCGATTTGAGTAAGGGAAAATTGAAGCAGAACCCTGGTTATTAAGCGGTAGTTTTTATTTCTGACAATTTGGTTTTTTTAAAGAGGAAGCGTAAAAGCTTCCTCTTTTTGTTAATTTCAATTCAGAATTATATAAGTTTAAATACTGTTCTAAATGCGCATCTATGAAAGCTTTATTTAGCATTCACCATTGGGTAGCTGGTGTTTTTATTGTTTACCTGTTTGTTTCCTGTAATGATGATCATCCATTATTCACCCAAATTACATCCAGTCAGTCTGGTATTCATTTTAACAACAAAATACAGCAAACGGATTCCATAAATGTGTTGGATTTTGAAAATATATATAATGGGGGTGGGGTAGGTGTAGGAGATTTCAATAATGACGGGTTACAGGATCTTTATTTTACAGGTAACCTGGTATCTAATAAATTATATCTGAACAAAGGAGGATTTTCTTTTCAGGATATCACGAATCAGGCAGGGGTTGATGGGGGGGGTAAATGGTGTCGTGGCGTTTCGGTCGTAGATATCAATAACGATGGATTATCCGATATCTATGTTTGTGCAACCATTCTTAAGGATCCCAAAATGCGCGAACATCTTTTATATGTAAACCAGGGTATAGATAAGCAGGGTATTCCACATTTCAAGGAAATGGCTAAAGAATACGGTCTGGCTGATACCAGCCAGGGTACGATGGCTGCTTTTTTTGATTATGACAATGATGGGGACCTGGATGTATATATTGCAAACAATGAAATTGTCAAAAATGATTACCCCAACCGTTTCAGAGCCATATTAAAGGATGGTTCTCATGCCAATACCGATAAGTTGTTTCGGAATGATTGGAATGATTCCCTGCATCATCCTGTATTTACCGATGTATCCAAAAAAGCCGGAATCACAATCGAAGGTTATGCGCATGCGGTTAGTATAGCAGATTTCAACAAAGACGGTTGGAAGGATATCTATGTAACCAATGACTATCTTTCCAATGATCTTCTTTGGATCAATCAGCATGACGGAACTTTCAAAGAAGAACTCTCCACTTATTTTAAACATACTTCTGCCAATGCAATGGGGAACGATGTGGTAGACATCAACAATGATGGATTGAGTGACGTGATTGCGCTGGATATGAATCCGGAAGACAATTACCGGAAAAAAATGATGTTGAATCCGAATAGTTACCAAACGTATCAAAACTCAGATTTCTATGGATATGAATACCAATACGTTCGAAATACCTTACAACTCAATCAGGGCCCAAGGGTGCTGCAGAATGATTCGGTAGGTCCGCCGATTTTTAGCGATATCGGTTTTTATTCAGGTATTGCGGAAACAGACTGGAGCTGGACACCCCTGGTGGCAGATTTTGACAATGATGGTAACCGGGATATTATTGTTACCAATGGATTCCCCAAGGATGTAACCGATCATGATTTTGTAGCTTTCCGGACCAGTGCTTATACTGTGGCCTCAAAAAAACAATTACTCGATCAGATACCTGAAGTGAAAATCCATAATTATGCATTCAAGAATAAAGGAAATTTACAATTTGAAAATGTGACCCCGAACTGGGGATTAACGGTTCCTAGTTTTTCAAATGGAGCCGTATATGTTGATTTGGATAATGATGGTGACCTGGATCTGGTGATTAATAATATCAATGATGAGGCGTTGGTGTATAAAAACAACAAACGTGAAAAGGATCCTAAAAATTCACATTATCTCCAGATTCATTTACAGGGAGATTCTTTGAATAGAGATGGTTTAGGAACCTGGCTGGAATTGTTTTATGATCATGGTAAAAAGCAGTTTCTGGAATATAGTCCATACCGTGGATATTTGTCTTCAGATGCCCCTGTGGCATATTTTGGCCTGGATACTACTGCAAAAATCGATTCACTTCATGTCCGATGGCCAAATGGTAGAATGCAGCGTCTATACAATATACCGGCAGACCAACTTATAGTCGTTAAAAACAGCAATGCATTAGAAGCCGATAGTTTTTCGACTGAACCGATTGCGAAACATGCATTATTTGCGGATGTAACGAATCAGTTGAATATACATTATCAACAAACCGAAAAAGATTTTATCGATTTTAATATTCAAAAATTATTACCCCATAAGTTTTCTGAATATGGTCCTGCCCTTGCAGTTGCTGATATTGATGGAAACGGACTGGAAGACATAGTCTCGGGTGGATCATTTTCTTATAGCGGTCAGTTGTTTTTACAACAACCCAATGGAAAGTTTACCCAAAAAATGTTACTTCCCAAAGCGGATATCTTTACAAAACGATGGGAAGAGGAAGGTGTCTTATTGTTTGATGCTGATGGCGACGGTGACCAGGATATCTATGTGGCCAGTGGAGGCTATGAGAATGCAAGTAATACGGCTTCTTACCAGGATAAATTGTATGTGAATGATGGTAAAGGGAATTTTAGTATTGATTCGGCAGCCCTGCCTGCTAACTTTACTAGTAAATTTTGTGTCAGAGCTATTGATTTTGATCATGACGGTGACCTTGATATTTTTGTCTCTGGCAGGGTAGATCCATGGCATTATCCCAAACCTGTGTCTAGTTTCATTTTGCGCAATGATTCAAAACCTGGTAAGATAAAATTTACAGATGTTACCAGCCAGGTAGCTAAAGACCTGAATAACATAGGAATGGTCTGTGATGCTGTATTTACAGATATTGATAACGATGGATGGCCTGATCTCCTTCTTGCAGGTGAATGGATGCCCATTACCATATTAAAAAACGAAAAAGGCATATTTAAAAACATCAGTACAAATACGGGTATTAACCAGGTTGTCGGTTGGTGGAATACCATCGCTCCGGGAGATTTCGATAATGATGGGGATATCGATTATATCATTGGTAACCAGGGTTTGAATTCATTTTACCGGGCAAGTCCGAAATACCCGGTTCATGTGTATGCTTCCAACTTTGATAAGAACAACAATTTTGATGCTATTCCCACTCTCTATTTGCCGGATATAGATGGCGTCAAAAAAGAATTTCCCGCTCAGACTCGCGATGATATTATCAAACAAACCATCAGCATGCGGGCCAAGTTCCTGGACTACAAATCGTATGCTTTGTCAACCATTGATAAAGTTTTAAGTCCGGAACAATTAAAATCAGCCTTGCAATTATCAGCAAATGAGTTCGCAACTGTTTTTGTCAGGAACGACGGGAATGGACATTTTTCTATCCATCCTTTGCCAAATAATGTACAGTTTTCTGCATTAAATGGAATGTCAGTGAATGATTATAACGGTGATGGTAATTTGGACCTTGCCATAAATTGTAATGATTTTGGTACAGAAGTTTCTGTTGGCAGGTACGATGCTTTGAATGGCCTATTGTTGGCAGGAGATGGGAAAGGAAATTTTCAGGCATTGTCTATGCTTGAAAGTGGTATCTTTCTACCTGGCAATGGAAAAGCATTGGTACAGTTAAGGGATAATAATGGAAGACTTTTACTGGCCGGAAGTCAGAATAGGGGGGATCTGAAAGTGTTTAAATTGAATTCTCCCATAAAAAATATCTCTATTGCTCCCGATGATGTACGGGCAACGATCTACTTCACAGATGGACGCAAACAGGACAGAGAGTTTTATTATGGGGCATCCTTTTTATCACAGTCAGGAAGGTTTATCTCACTCTCCAATAATATAAAGCAAATTGATATAAGGAATTCGGCTGGGAAACTAAGAACGATCCGAGTCCAGTAACAAATCCATAAAATCCAAACCGTGTTAAAAAAAATTACTTACAAACTTCAAAAATTTTTGATAAATGAAAAGATGCTTGCTTCTGATTAGCCTGTTGCTAAGTCAGCATTTGTTTAGTCAATCCGGTTCAAAAGAGATCTCCATTATCCCGGAACCCATGTCGATGATACGGGAAGACGGGGTCTATCAATTACCCCGGACAATCACCCTGTCTGCCCCTTCAACACCGGAACTGGAGCAGGTGATCAGTATGCTTAGGGAAAGTTTGATGCGTCCCACCGGGTATGTAGTTACCCGGCAACAAAATAAAGGTAAATCAGACCTGATGCTGGAATTGAAAACAGGGGAAAAAGAAAGGCTGGGCGATGAGGGATATGAATTGCAGGTCAATGCTGCGGGAATACATATAACGGCTTATCAACCCGCAGGACTGTTTTACGGAATCCAGACCCTGTTGCAATTGTTGCCCGCCGAAATCGAAAGCCATGAAAAACGATCCCGGATTAACTGGGTGATTCCCTTTGTAAAAATTACAGACAAACCCCGTTTTGCCTGGAGAGGTTTGATGTTTGATGTGGCCAGGCATTTCTTTACCAAACAGGATGTAGAGAAATTTATTGATGATATGGTCAGGTACAAATACAATCTTTTGCACCTCCATTTAACAGATGATGAAGGATGGCGCATTGAGATCAAAGGGTTGCCGAGACTGACGGAAATCGGTGCCTGGAATGTGAAGAAAACCGGCTATTTCGGAACCTTTCCCAAACCTGCTGCTGACGAGCCAAAAAATTATGGCGGGTTTTATACGCAGGATGATATCCGGGAACTGGTTGCCTATGCAAAAGCAAGGTTTGTCAATATATTACCTGAGATAGATGTGCCGGGTCATAGCCTGGCAGCAGTGGTGGCGTATCCGGAATTGTCCTGTACCCCCGCAGCCAATACGTATCAGGTCAGGTCGGGGGAGGAGATCATGGACTGGTCGCATGGCGCTCCGCCCATCGCATTGGTGGATAATACGCTTTGCCCGGCCAATGAAAAGGTATATGATTTTCTGGACAAGGTGATGACCCAGGTTGCGGAACTTTTCCCCTTTGAATACATTCATGTAGGCGGCGATGAATGCCCTAAGAATTACTGGGAGAAAACAGAAGCCATCAAAGAACTGATGCAGCGGGAAGGATTGAAATCCATGGAGGAAGTGCAGAGCTATTTTGAAAAAAGACTGGAAAAAATCGTTGAATCCAAAGGGAAGAAATTTATGGGTTGGGATGAGATCCTGGAAGGAGGGTTGGCACCCAGTGCCGCAGTCATGAGCTGGAGGGGTATGAAAGGCGGGATCGAAGCGGCCAGGATGAAACACAATGTGGTGATGAGTCCGACCACTTTTGCCTATCTGGATTATATGCAGGGTGATCCCATTGTGGAACCCCGTATTTATGCTTCACTCAGGTTAAACAAAGCCTATGAGTTTGAACCCGTACCGGAGGGTGTGGACCCACGGTATATCATCGGCGGTCAGGCCAATCTTTGGACAGAGCAGGTTTATAATATGCGCCATGCAGAATATATGGTTTGGCCAAGGGGATTCGCCATTGCAGAAACCTTATGGTCTCCAAAAGAGAAGAAGGACTGGCCCCGTTTTTTTTCAAAAGTGGAAGCGCAATTTGCGAGATATGATATCGCTGAAAAAAAATACGCCCCCAGCATGTATGACCCGATCTTTTCTGCTGTGAGAACAGCCGATAGCTCACTCCTGATTACCCTGGGAAAGGAATCAGAAAAACTGGATATCTATTACAGTTTTGACAACTCATTCCCGGACAGGTTTTATCCCAAATATACCCAACCCATTCTTGCACCTAAAGAAGCCGTCATGTTGAAAGTGGTTACTTATGAAGGAAAGAAACAGGTAGGAAGAATAATTGCTATGCCTCTAGCTGAATTGAAAGCGAGAGTTGGGAAGAAATAATTACCTAGATACCTGTGACCTGACTGGCAATACCCTGTTTGTCAGGTTACAGCTATCCTAT
>JAGWTX010000373.1 GCA_028875955.1 Bacteroidota bacterium
ACTTGGTATAGGGAACCCCTTTTTTCAGGTAAGTATTGGCTTTTGCCTCTTCCGTAAGTCTTTGCAAAACCGAGTCGCCCATATCAAATGAAACCGAATCAATGGTGATGTTCTTGCCGATATTGATATCCATTTCCACATTTGCCCGCATCTGTCCCTGCTGGGTCGTATCGATCCGGACCGAATCTTCAAAAGTGGCATAATAATAACCCTGCGAATTCAGGTAGGCATTCATAAAGATCTGTGATCGCGGAATATTGGCAGAATCAAAGACAGGGGGATTCTTGATCTTGTAAATGATTCCAAACTGCTGGACTTTCCGGACTTTCAGACTGTCGTCCCAATAATTATAGAGTTCTGTGGTTAATCGATTTTTCTCATCTTTGGAGATATTCCCTTTGATGGTGACTTTATTGTTAAACACAAAGGGTTTGTTTACCGGGGCATTTCGAACGATGGTTCTTTGCAAAACAGAACAGGAGCTCAACATTCCCGATACAGAAGCCAGCAGGATGATATAGAGAAGTGAGTTTTTACGAAAAGTCAAATACATGTCAGATGTTAAGCAAAAATGAACTCAAATATATCCAATCTTTATGCCAGAAAAAACAAAGGGTGGAAGAGGGGCTGTTTATTGCAGAGGGAAGTAAGCTGGTAAAAGAGTTGCTCAAGAGCCAGTATCCTCTGAAAAAGATCTATGCCCTGCCTGAATGGGAGAAGGATATTTCGAGCGATCTGCCCATAATCCGGATCACTGAGTCTGAATTATCCAGAATAAGTCAATTGACCACCCCCAATCAGGTGTTTGCGGTTGCTGAGCAGCGGATACCCGTTCACCCGCCGGTATTGCCTGGCAAGCTCACCCTGGTCCTGGACGATATCCGTGATCCGGGCAATCTGGGTACCCTGATCCGGATAGCCGATTGGTTTGGCATTGATCAGATTATCGCGAGTGAAGAGACCGTAGATCTGTATAATCCCAAAGTGATCCAGAGCACAATGGGAAGTTTTCTCCGCGTCCAGGTTTGGTATAAGCCTCTTGCCGGTTTCCTGTCTTCCGTAACCGTTCCGGTGTATGGGGCACTGCTGGAGGGAAAAAGCATCTATACACAGCCTCCTGTCAAAGAAGGCATACTTATCATTGGAAACGAATCCAGGGGTATTGCACCTGAATTATTGCCCTTCGTCTCAGATCCCGTAACGATACCCCGTTTAGGCGGTGCGGAATCCCTGAATGCCGCGATAGCAGGAGGCATCCTATTATCACAGATGACAAGGACAGATAAACCCTAAAAAGTCCTTATTATCGGAATTGAATGGCTTTTACCGGCTGTATCCTTTTAACCAGCCAGGTAGGTAATATCAGAGAGAAATAACAAACCAGTGCCGTAACCCCGCAAACCGAAAACACCTGCCACCAGATAATCTGAATGGGTGCGACAGAAACATAATAGGAGGCCTCATCCAGTTTGATAAAACCGGTGTATTGTTGAAACAAACAAATGCCGATTCCACATACAAAACCGATCCCGATCCCTGCGAATGTGATGACGGTTGCATGATACAGAAATATTTTTCGGATCAGCTGATCCGTAGCGCCCAATGCCTTCAATATGCCCACCATCCGGGTTCTTTCCAGGATCAGTATCAACAGACAGGTGATCAGGTTGATGATGGCGACGATTGACATGACAATGAAGATCACATTTCTGTTTACATCCTGAATATTCAACCAGTCAAATATATTGGGATACACATCCCGGATACTCCGGCTCATCCATTGGATAGGGAGTTTGTCAGACAAACGGTTATTGATGGAATCGATCTGGTGATAATCATTCAGGAAGATTTCATATCCTCCGATCTGATCCGCTTTCCAATCATTCACTCTTCTGATCAGGTTCAGGTCACCGATAACAAATAGTTTGTCATATTCCTCGATGCCTGTTTTATAGAAACCCACCACTTTTAGTTTCCGGTAGGTCCTGGCTCCATCCAGGGTGGAGATAAAGTATACCGTGATCGTATCCTGTAAATGAATCTTCAAAGAACGGGAGAGGGGTTCCGAAACCAGTATTTCCTTGCTATAAAGCGAGTCGGTAAAACGGATCCATCTGCCGGCAGTGAGATAACGGATGAGGTGACTGCTATCATAGTCTGGATCAACACCCTTCAGCAATACCCCTTCGATCTCCTTGTTCTTTTCCAGGACAGCCGATTTGGTGGCAAATCTTTGTACCTTTTTTACACCGGGTTCCTGTCTGAGCAAATGTTCAACGGAATCCTTCTGTTCAATCGGTGTTTCTTCCGCTACCAGGGATTTGTTGGGTTCGTATTGCTGTACACGGATATGTCCCCAGAAACTGAAAACCTTTTCCGAAACTTTTTGCTGAAAACCGTTGACAAATGCCAATGTCAGAATCATCGCCATCACACTCAGCGCGGTGGCACCCACGGAAAGGCGGATGATGAATCGGGAAAAAGATTTCTGCCGGTTAAAAGCAATCCGACGGGCAATATGAAAAGCCAGGTTCAACAGGCATGGTTTTAGTTGAATCAAAACTACACTGCCCGGGCCAATGAAGCAAAAGCATTTGGAAATACCGAATGTTGTATGTTTACAATAGATTTATCTATGCAAAAAATTCTGTGTTCCCTACTCATTCTTGTCGCCTGCCAGCAGGTAAACGCCCAGCGACTGCCCGACCATATCTATATGCAGGATATCAAGACACCACTGTTGTTTCAGCAGGGTAATCAAAGCAGTCTGCCGCTGATCTCCCTCAATTCTGATGAGAAACTGGAACTGCATTTTGATGATTTTACCGGGTATCCCCGCAATTTCTATTATACGCTGGTTTTGTGTAATGCAGACTGGACACCTGCAGATGTAAACCCTTTTGATTATATCCGCGGGTTTCTCCAGAACCGGCTTAGCCAATACCGGGTCTCTTCCATTACCAGTTCCAAATATGTACATTATCAGGCATTGCTTCCGGAAAATGGATGCGTGCCGGTGAAAAGTGGTAATTATCTGTTAAAGGTGTTTCTGGATGCGGATACAGCCAAACTGGCTTTTACCAAAAGGATGATGGTGGTTGACAAACAAACCATCATTCAGGCACAGGTGCAGCAGACTTTTGATAATGCCCTGTTCAGAACGCACCAGAAACTGCAATTGTCTGTAAACACACAGAATTTGAATTTATTGAGTCCGCAACAGACACAGGTCATGATCCTGCAGAATAACCGCTGGGATGATGCGGTAAAAAATATACAACCCACATTTATCCGGGGGAAAGTGCTTGAGTATAACAGTGAACAGGATTGTGTTTTTCC
>JAGWTX010000374.1 GCA_028875955.1 Bacteroidota bacterium
TGCAGATGAGATCAGCTGGTTTGTCAATTACATCAATGAACAGGGCCTGATCTACCTAAAAAGGAACGGCGGGGTAGATCATCAGGTGGCACCAGCCAAAAGGGTTTGGATCCACGGGAAAAAAGGACCTGTGAAAGCCGTATTCGGGTGGCCGGCCATCCATACCCGCATGAGCAATCCTGAACAAAAAGAGCCCCAACCCAAAGTGGATAATCTATGTCTGGACTGTGGTGCCCGTTCAAAAAAAGAAGTGGAAGCCCTGGGTATCCACATCGGATCCGTTGTCACCTATGAAGAAGGTTTTGATGAACTGGCCTATGATTATCTGATCGGTCGTGCTTTTGATAACCGCGTTGGCGGATTTATGATTGCGGAAGTGGCCAGAATGCTGAAAGCGAATAATAAAAAATTACCCTTTGCCCTGTATGTCGTAAATGCTGTTCAGGAAGAAATCGGTTTACGCGGCGCAGAAATGATCGCCCGCAGAATCAAACCCGATGTGGCCATTATCACCGATGTAACCCACGATACCAGCACCCCGAATATCAGCAAAGCCATTGAAGGGGATATCCAGTGCGGCAAAGGTCCTTCCCTGGCATTTGCACCTGCGATCCATAATAAATTACTGAAACTGGTACAGGATGTTGCAGACAAAAACAAGATCCCTGTTCAGTTGCGCACTTTAAGCAGAAGCACGGGTACGGATACAGATAGTTTTGCCTATGCAAATGACGGTTGTCCATCCGTACTTATCTCCATACCGCTCAGGTATATGCATACCACGGTTGAGATGTTACATAAGAATGATATCGAAGAAACCATCCAATTGATGTATCAAACCCTGTTGGCCATAACACCCAAAACCAACCTGAGTTATTTTTCATAACCTTTATTGCAACAGGCAATAAGACCGGTTCCCCAAGAGGGATAAATTTGTATTTTTACCGCTTTATGATGGAAGCAGAGAAGAAACCCATACGTGTAGCAGTGCTGGATCTCTATGAAGGACAGGCAAACCAGGGTATGCGTTGTATCCGGTCAATCCTGAAGGAATGGGCCAACAGTCGTCAAGTAAGTATCGTTTGTGATGAATTCGAGGTACGCTTAGCCTTGAAGGTTCCGGATACCTCCTATGATATCTATATTTCCAGCGGTGGTCCGGGTTCTCCGCTGGAATCAGAGAATAGTGACTGGGAAGCTGCCTATTTTGGCTGGCTCAGATCGATAGAAAAATGGAACCGGAACCCGGAACAATTTCCCAAAAAACATGTTTTTTTTATCTGTCACAGTTACCAGTTGGTTTGCCGTTATTATGGCATTGGGAATGTATGCAAACGAAATTCAACCGCTTTTGGCGTTTTCCCGATCCATATGCTGGAAGCAGGCAAGGAAGAACCGGCTTTTGAAGGACTCCGTGATCCGTTTTACAGTGTAGACAGCCGGGATTACCAGGTGATTGAACCGAATCATGGCCGGTTAAAGGAAATGGGAGGCAGTATCCTGGCCATTGAAAAAAACCGGCCCCATGTACCGTATGAAAGGGCCGTGATGGCCGTACGTTTTAATGATCATTTTCTGGGAACACAATTCCATCCGGAAGCCGATGCCGTTGGTATGCGTATGTACCTGCAAAGGGAAGATAAAAAACAAACCGTAATTGAAAACCACGGTAAAGAAAAATGGCAAAGCATGGTTGAACAACTGATGGATCCGGATAAGATCATGTGGACCTACCAGCAGGTGCTTCCCAATTTCCTGAATTTAGCCATGGGTGAATGGGCGCTCACCCTGTAAACGGTTGACTAAATTCCGGTTGGAAAACGGTTTCCCCCAACCATTCAATCTGCCAGTTACCAATAGCAAATAGCTAGAAACTGCCCCATGGCTCCTCGAAAATATCTTTCGGGTATTGGAAAGGTTTTTTTACTTTCAGAGACAGTAAAACCTGATTCATGGTTCCCCAACTCAGAAAAAAGTTCAATGAAGGTTTTCGACCCGAAACCTATGCTGCCTATTTAGCAGAATTAAACAGCAAACATCCCGGCGCCATCGATTTCAGGGTGGCGGAAACACCGGTTTTTGTGGACAAGCAATTTACCGCTAAACTATTATCCGCCTGCGAAAGCATTGTGGATGTGATTACACAATACAATTTTCCCACCCTGAGTTCCCATGCCATTCCTAAGGATGTGTATGTGCCCAACGAGAATGCACACACCCATTTCATCGCTTTTGATTTCGGGGTTTGTGAAAATGAGCTGGGGGAACTGGAACCGCAACTCATCGAAATGCAGGGCTTCCCCACACTGTTTGCCTATCAGGTATGGCAGGATGAAGTGACAAGGAACCATTTTGAGATCCCTGATAATTATTCCACCTATCTGAACGGATATACAGCAGAAACCTATTGCCGGCTTTTACAGGAAGTGATCCTGGGCGGGCATGCGCCTGAAAATGTGGTGTTGCTGGAGATCCTGCCCCATCAGCAAAAAACCAGGATTGATTTCTATTGTACCACGGATTACACAGGCATACCGGTGGTTTGTCTGACAGAATTGATACAGGAAGGGAAAAAACTGTTTTATGAAAAAGAGGGGAAACGAATTCCCATCAACCGGATCTATAACCGGATCATATTTGACGACCTGCAACAGCAATCCGCAGAGATCCGGGAAAAAGGGAAGCTTTTATTAACGGAACTGGATGTGGAATGGGTACCCCATCCCAACTGGTTTTACCGCATCAGTAAATATACCCTTCCCTTTATCGATCACCCTTATGTTCCCAAAACCTGGTTTCTGAATGCAATCCGGCAAATGCCTGCCGATCTCGAGAACTATGTGTTGAAACCGCTTTTCTCCTTTGCCGGACAAGGTGTGGTAATCGATGTAACACCTGAGGATATTACCAATGTAAAAGACCCGGAAAACTGGATCCTGCAAAGAAAAGTGAAATATGCGGATGTGATCGAGACCCCCGATATTCCGGCAAAAGTGGAATTGCGGATCTTCTATTTCTGGAAAGAAGGGGAAGCCCGACCGGTTGCCACCAACAACCTGGCCAGGCTTAGCAAAGGAAAGATGATCGGTGTCCGGTATAACAAAGACAAGGAATGGGTAGGCGGTAGTCTGGCTTATTTTGAAAAACCATAAACGATATCATGAGACAAACCAATCAATAATATTACTGACAAATACCCATGGAGTATCCTGCAACAGCAATGAAAAAGGAAAAGATATTTTTACTAAAAAAATAGAACCGGGATCTTGTAAAAACAGATACCCCGGAAAAGAATCACATGAACCCGGAATGGAAAAAGTTTATCAGACAGTATC
>JAGWTX010000375.1 GCA_028875955.1 Bacteroidota bacterium
TTATCCCACCCGGTCCATAAGTCACCGAAACTTCTTGTGGTCTGGGTCACTTTATAAATGGGGTTCTGGACATAATAGTTTACATTGTTCAGCTGTATGATAGGTTCAGCACCGGTGATGGGACTATAACCCAGAAAATTATATCCGGATATGGTTTTAAACGAATTGGAAAAATTGGTGGAAAGATTCCCACCCAGGGAAAGGGTAGGGTAATACAGTGCCTTAGCCACCAAAACATTTTTCTGGGCCGACTTTACCCTGAATTGATTTCCTTTTTGTTCCGGCTGGTATTCCATCGCCAGTTTGATCACGTCTTCGGGCTGAAGCTCTGCAAAGGATTCAACGGGTATCTGGTCAACCGGTGGTGTTTCGATACCGAATAAAACATCCGTATCCAGGTTGAGCAAAGCCCGGAGACTTAACAGGTTTTGTTCATAATTGCCTTTCGATGTATAATAGTTGCTGCTGTCTGTAGCCAGTTGGGATTCGATTTCTGCCAGATTCAATTCAGGGAGAACGCCGGCATCCACTTTTTTCCGGGTAATGTCGTATTGATTCTGTGTCTGGGCTATTTCCAGTTCGCTCAGCCGCATATTTTCCTTGGCTGCCAGCACCTGCAGATAAAAAGTTGCCACATTAAAGGAAATATCATTGGCTGCTTTGGCTGCATCGGCCAGGGCTGCCTCAGCATCAAATTTGGCAATCGCTTCTGAATTCTTTAATCTTCCGTAGTTGAACAATTGAACGCCTGCATTCAACCCGAAATTCTGGTAAAGGAATTGGGTTGTGGAGAATGAGTTGGTTGTCGGGTCAATGGAACGACCGAAACGGACACCTGTAGAGGAGCTACCGTTTATACTGGGGTATTTGTTAAATTTCGCCTGTTTTGCCTGTAAGGCTGCAATCCTTGCCTGAATATCTGCCCGCTTTACCGAAATGTTAAATTCAATAGCATGTTCTATACAATGCCTGAGATCCCAGTTATCAGAAGCACGTTGTGCAAACAACTGTGAGAAGCCCAAACAACATATCAGGGTAAAAAACTTTCTCATATATAACAAAATTAACGGATTCCCATCCATCAGCCTAAATTTTAGACAGGCGGAAAACTAGGGTGGTAAACCGTTAAAATAGGGTTATGAAAGGCCGTTTATGGCTTCAAACCCCCTGGACAGATCGGAAATGATATATTCAGCCTCTTCCAATCCAACATATAATCGAAAGGATCTCTGACCGGGATCTGAAGGATCAAATGCATCTGCGGGCATACCTGCACATTTGGGAAGAATCAGGGATTCATAGCCCCCCCAGCTCACCGCCATCAGGATATGTTTCAATGAATCACAGAATGTTTCGATCGTACTGCATTTTTCAGCCCGGATGATAAATGTCAGCAGACCACAGGCACCACTCATCTGTCGTTTTGCGAGTTCATACTGGGGAAAGGCAGGATCCAGTGGAAAGATCACTTTTTCCACCCTGGGATGTTTTTGCAGGAATCCGATAACGGTAGCCGTAGTCCGGGTAATCCTTTCCAAACGGGCCGGCAGGGTGCGTAAGCCCCTGATAAGCAACCAGGCATTAAAGGGTTGAATACCTGAACCGATATTCATGTACTCGCTGTTAAAGATCCTTTCGATCATGGGACCGCTACCGGATAATACCCCGGCTACGGTGTCGCTATGACCGGAAATATATTTGGTAGCGGATTGTAACACCAGATCGATTCCCAATTCATAAGGCCGCTGAAACAGGGGGGTGCAAAAGCTATTGTCACAAATCGTAATGATTTGATGCTGTTTGGCCAGTTGCGCTACCGCTGCCAGGTCCTGCAGATCGAAAAACCAGCTATTGGGCGATTCCAGATAGATAACCGAAGTATTGGGCTGAATCGCGCCGGCAAAATGGGCGATATCGGTTCCATCCACATAGGTGACCGTTACCTGGAAACGGGGAAGTATGTCATCAAACATCTTCCGGGCCCAGGTATAGGGGTTTCTGACACTTACGATATGGTCGCCGCTTTTCACATTGGCCAGCACCGATGCAAAAATGGCAGCGGCACCACTATTGAATACCAGGCAATCCTCCGCACCATCCAATGCCGCTAATTTTTTCCGGAGAATCTCAACGGTTGGATTTAATCCCCTGCTATACAACCAGGTGGCATACTCGTTCTCAAAGGATTTTCGCAGATCCGCTACTTTGGCAAAAGCAAAATTACTGGTCTGTACGATGGGTGGTGCCACAGCCCGGAAATAGTCTTCCCGCTCCTCACCCATTTCATTGAGTATATAAGAAAGGTCCATAGGCATATTATAAAATCTGTTCTTCTGACAGGTTGGGTTTTGTAAACTTTTTGGCAACAAAATAAATGATCATGAAAACACCCAGTACGGCTAACCCTACCAGGGCTGTATCGGGTGTCTGTATGGCAATACTGATGCCTACAAACAGATAAGCCCCCATAAAGATCAAGGGCAGCAACGGATACCATTTCATTTTATAGATGCCCGTACCATCCAGATGCCGGGTTCTTTTGCGCAACACAAAGATGGTGGCACTGGAAGCTACCATACCAAAACAATCCAGGAATATGGTAAAATTGAGAATTTTCTCAAAGGTCTGCGCAAAGAATAAGATGATGATACACATGGCAGCAAAAACGGTCAGCGACACGGTAAGCACTTCATTCTTTGTATTCTTTTTTGAAAAGACTTTTGGCAATACCCCTTCCCCGCTCATGGCGAACATGACCCTCGGGTTGCTCATCAGCAGGGCATTCACATAGGCCAGCACACCGAAAAACAGGAAGAAGGAAAATATATCAGCACCGGTTTTGCCGAATGTTTTATGGATCACCACATAAGCGATCTCTGTTTCGCCCTTCATCTGATTAAATCCAACGATGCTGAAATAACTGAGGTTGACCAGCAGATATAATCCAATGATGATCGCAATACCGATAAAAATGCCCCGGGGTATATTTTGTGCGGGCCGGTCCACTTCGTTCCCGAAATTGATGGTTTGCTGATAACCGCCATAGGTAAAGGAAACGGCAATCAGGCTCACACCCAGGCTCTGGATCCAGCTCATCGAAGGAACCGGTGAAGGACTGGCCAGCAAAGCCGTATGTGCCACTTCATGATGCGGAAAGAAAAGTGCCAGTATCAACACGATGATCATACTGATTTTGATCAGCATCAAAAAATTCTGTGCGCGGGAACTCATCCTGAGACCCATCAGGTTGACAACATAAAAGGCAAGAATGGCGCCACAACTGATCAATGCCTTATCAATGTCTGTCCAGCCTACCTGCGGAAACAATTTGGT
>JAGWTX010000376.1 GCA_028875955.1 Bacteroidota bacterium
AAGACATGTTCAGTACTGAAAAACTGGATGGGGCCCAGGTTCTGACGGCTGATTATTTTTCCAATGCGGTGTTGCGCAACCAGGGTAACCTGAAATTTACCACGGAAGCATTGCCCTGGAAAAGTCAGTTGAGTCCTTACCGGGATGCCATGGTGATTGATGCCAATCATGACAAACTGCCTGATATCCTATTGGTGGGCAATTATTACAATAGCAATATACAGATGGGACGATATGACGCCGATTTCGGAACGATCTTACTGAACAAGGGGGATGGAAAATTTTCTGCTGAAAATATCAACGGTTTGGCCATCAAGGGAGAAGTGCGGCATATCAAAAAGATCCTGATCAATCACCGGGAAGCCTATGTATTGGCCCGGAATAACGACGGGACGATGGTTATCCAGTTTGCGGATGAAAAATAAACAGTAAAAGAGGAATAGAGATATTTCTGTAAAAAGGTTCAGATTGGATTAGGTTCACTTCCCATTTTTTGAGAGACCATACTTATGAAATCTCCGCGCACCTCCGTTAACTCCCCGTCTCTGCGTTGAAAAAAAGCGCTCTTTGTAAAACTCTTTTCACCGCAGAGAAACAGAGGGGCAGAGATACGCGGAGTTGTATTACTTGATTTTTTACCGGCATTACTCTAGTAAACCGGCATATACAGTTTGGTGACCCAGCGGCTGGTATCCGGTTGAAGGCTTCTGTCGGTGATGAGCATGTTGAAATTCATGGCCATGGAGGTCTTATGGAAATCAGTAAAGAACTGGTGCAGTTTTTCTGAGGCTTTGGCAACCGTGTATTCACCACCCATCACATCGGCACTCATAAAACTTCCCTGTACCATTTTTTTGATGGTAAAACCTCTTTCTTCCGGTACCACTTTGTCAATGGGTATGGCTGCCATCAGCTGGTACTTGTCCTTATCCATCAGGGTAACATTATAGATCGGGCTGCCGCTTTGTGCGGCACCTTTTTCAGTTGCATATTGCTGTATTTTTTTGATCAGCTGATAGATGGCTTCCGTATTCGGAGGGGTTTTCAAAAAATCCTTGCCTGCCACAAACATGGTATCCCGGATAGATATTTTCTCGATATTGAGTCCGTAGATATTTTCATTGTGTGAAAGAAATGACCTCAGATGGGTTAATACCGCATCCATGTTCTTGATCACTTCCTTTGCCTGCAGGTAGGCCGTCACTCTTTTAACCGGATTATAGCCTGTCTGCACAGCCGTTGTCCATTCGATACGGGTTGAATCCAGCTGTAAAGGAATAATGGTTATCCGGCTTAGGAGGCTGTCCTGGTTATGGTAGATCCGGATATCGGCGGATTTGTAAAATTTCTCTTTGAGTTGAAACCTGTCGCCATTCCTTTCATACAAACCGTCTGTTTTGTTCCCGGTCTTTTCTGATGCGGAATCTGTAAAATCCCACCATTTGGGCCATTGGGTTTCATCGATCAGGAATCGTTGGGTGCCGATATCCGTTGTGTGAACCGTTGTTACAGCGGCTATATGGATGGTTTGCGGAATCAGCAGATAAATGGTAAGGGTACCTGCAATGAGTAAGAACGTCAGAACCCAGATCAATTTTTTCATATTCAGACAGCCATTAAAGCCTGCGCAATTTAGTAAATTATAGGCCAGCCCTGCCGAAATACTTACACAGTGAAATCGCAACAAAATCTTAAATTTTTACCAATCCCTTCTGAAAGCCGATAAAACCGATTCTCTTTTTGTATGCTTTTATAAAAGCGGTAATTTGCTCAGGCATTTCTGCATTTATTTCCGAACCGGGCCATTATGTTCAAACGAATTGATTTCTTGCCGGGCATCTGCCTTGCTACAATGCTTTTCCTGGTTTCCTGTTCCCGTTCCGGGCAGGACTCAGCTGATCAGGCCCTGTTTAGCCTTTTACCTGCATCACAGACCGGTATCGATTTCACCAATACGGTAACCGATACCCGCGAAATGAATATCCTGAATTACCACAATTTTTATAACGGAGGCGGGGTTGCCATTGGAGATATCAACCAGGATGGCAGACCGGATATTTTTTTTACCGCCAACCAGGGCGAAAATGCCTTATACCTGAACAAGGGTAATATGCAATTCGAGAACATAACTCACAAGGCAGGTATTCAGAGTGCACATAAATGGCATACGGGTGTAAGCATGGTGGACATCAATGGGGATGGCTGGCTGGATATTTATGTGTGTAATGCGGGTATTCTTCCGGGAGATGACAGGGCCAATGAATTATACATCAACCAGCATGATGGAACTTTCAAAGAGGAAGCCGCAGCCTATGGATTAAACGATAAAGGGGCTTCCACGCAGGCGATTTTCTTTGACTTTGATCATGATGGCGATCTGGATTGTTTTGTGTTGAACAACAGCCCGAAATCGATAGATAACTTTGGATATAAATCTGATGTCCGTGACATTCGGGATCCGGTAAACGGGGATCGTTTATACCGCAACGATTCGGGTAAGTTCACCGATATCAGCGCAGCTGCCGGTATCCTGGGTTCTGAGATCGCCTTCGGATTAGGTGTTACAGTGGGTGATCTGAATAACGATGGCTGGGAAGATCTCTATGTGGCCAATGATTTTTTTGAACACGATTATGTGTACATCAATCAGCACAATGGCACATTTGAAGAAAAAAGTTCTTCCTGCCTGGGACATATGAGCAATGGGGCCATGGGTACAGATATGGCAGATATCAACAACGACGGGTATCTGGACATGTTCACTTCTGAAATGTTACCCGAAAACGATTACCGGTTAAAAACAACCATCAAATTCGACGGATACGATGTAGCCAATGCAAGAAATCAGTTAGACCTGCAACATCAGTTTACCTGTAACACGTTGCAATTAAACAACCAGGATGGCACTTTCAGTGAAATTGGCCAGCTTGCCGGTGTGGATGCCACGGGATGGAGCTGGGGAACCCTGAGTTTTGATTTTGACAATGACGGATGGAAAGATATTTATGTGTGTAACGGTATCAGAAGAGACCTGACCAACCAGGATTTCCTGGCTTATTTTAATGACCAGTCCACCCTCAACAAAATCAAACAGGGTGGTTTCAATTTCCTGGATCTTCTGAATAAAATGCCTTCCGTACCCATCCCGAATTTCGCCTTTCATAACCAGCATGATTTAACATTCAAGGATGAGTCGCGACAGTTGGGTTTTGGTAAAGCCAGCTTTAGCAGTGGTGCCGCATATGCAGACCTGGATGGTGATGGTGATCCGGACCTGGTTGTCAACAACGAGAATGCACCGGCATTTGTATACCGGAATCTGAGT
>JAGWTX010000377.1 GCA_028875955.1 Bacteroidota bacterium
CTGGAGGCAGTGTGTAACATATATCCATCCGTGCTTTGTCTGCCATAATTCACCAGGAGGGATGAATGATCCGTGGCTGTTTGAAAATGCGTGGTATAGCGTTGCAGGTTATAACTGCCCACCATTATATCCTGACCAATGGATGTTTTCCCTTTTTCGGGTTTAACGGTTTTCAGATTGACAACCCCTGCAACCGCCAGACCGTATAAGGTACCCGCTGGTCCCTTGGTCACTTCCACATTTCCAATTGAGCCGAAATCAATATCATCCAGGGTCGTAATACCTTCCGCATCGGTAACCGGAATTCCGTTTAAATAGATTTTGGATCCCTGTCCGTCGAAATTGCTGCTGATCCCGTTGGTACCCCGAACACCATTGCCATAACCCCTGATATTGAATTGCTGGCCTGAAGAAACGGCTCTTCGCTGCATGGTGACACCCGGTACATTGGTATTGATGGCGTCATCCATAAATAAGCCCGTTCCTCTTTTGATTTCTGTGGTAGATAGTTTGGAAATGGAAACAGGTTGGTATAAAAGCGATTTATTAAGATTTGAGGTAGCCGTTATCTCCACCTCCTCCAGAGTATGATTGGCGGGTTCCAGTCCAATCATCGCAGGAGCCTCACAATTCCGGATACGGATCAACTGATTTTCGTATCCGACATAAGAGACTGTGATCTCTTTATAGCGTTTGCAATCTAATGTAAAAAAACCCTCTTTATCGGTTGTTGCGATGACTTTACCGGCCACACCAATGGTTGCGCCAGATAAGGGGGATTGATTGGATGCATCGTATACTTTTATCTTCAATGCGTCTTGTGCATAGGATGATATAAACAGGCACATGCCCGCCAGCAGGCTAAAAAATATTTTCATGAAATAGGATTAAGTAGAATAAAAAATAGTGCCAGGAAAACTGACAATGCCCTTACGCTAAACTGTCGTTCGCGGAGGAGGTGTTTGCACTTCTGCACCAATCCGGCAGATGTTTATTCCCGGATAGCAGTTATGCACTGCACAAAACAGAGGATAGCTTGTGGACTGATCCGGAAAAGTTTGCGTGAAAACAGAAAACATTTTGATCAGTGAAAGGGAGGCGGCATGATGGTCCATGGAACTTTTATGCAGCGTGGCCAACTGATCAGCCAAATTATTTTCCCGGTTATCGGGTAAGGCACAGATATATACACTGTCTGCAGTATAACGAATATTCACTACATCATACATACTTCCCTGGTAGCTGAATTCATGATCGGTTTCTTCCCAGTCAAACCCCTTTGCCTGAATGTTACTGTTCCATACCCTGAAGCTGAGATACTCACCCATTTTCGTATCGGCGTGATTTTTCAGGTAGGCGCGCATATCCTGTTTGATTCCTGCCCGGTAGACCCCATACACCAAATGGTATCCTCCCATGTAAATGAGCAGGCAGCCCAGGATAAGTATGGTTACAAATTTTTGAAACATAATTTCCTGCGAAAGATAGGAAATGTTTACAGGCGGAATCACAGAAAATGATGAATGTCCGGACCGGGAATCAGGGAAACGTATAGCGAACCGAAACACCGCCATACCATTTTGATCCGGGGCCGGGTGTGAAATACCTGGGAGCGATCCCATTTACGGGAACCAGATTCAATACAACAAACTGTGTATACCTGTTACTGAATATATTGTTGTTCCCATAAAAAATGTCCATGCTGATGGGTGATCTGGCAGGTTTACCGAATTCTTTACGGAAACCGAATTTCATATTGACCAACTGATAGCTGTCTGCATAAACAGTATTATCCAGTGTGATGGGCATTTTATCCGTGAACATATCGGTCAGGTTCAGGTAAAAGCCATGACGGGATTCTATGTCCAATCCCGTATTCAGGATATTCCTGGCCAGACCGCTTACGGGCAGGTTTGAATAATCCTTGGTAAAAGGACTGTTATTATTATCGCTTTTCAGATTGGAGTTTCTGCTACCGTTATAGGTATAGGACAGGAAGGGCCGGAAAAGACTGAAGAACTGTTTTTCCTTGGACCGGTACACATAATTGAGGCTGAACTCCACACCACTGTAATTAACCGCACCGGCATTGACAAAAGCTGTATAGGCAGGGTTACCGCCAGCTGCCTTAAAAAACTGGGGGACCAGCTTATCGGTTACTTCCATATTGAAAAATGCAAAGTTCAGGTTGAAGGATTCTTTCCAGAAACTGGCTTTGGTACCCACTTCAAAAGTGTTACTGATCTCTGGTTTCAAATCCTGGTTAACCTTTCCGGTTTGAGCAATCACAAACTGGTTGGTACCCGGTTGGGCAAAACCCATGCTGTAATTGGAATAGACAGAAACCGTTTTGCTGATCAGGTGATTGACTACCCACCTGGGTGTGATCAATGGCGTAAATATTTTATAACCCGACTGATTCTGATAACCATTTCCGGTTACACGCAGATCGAGGTTATCATAGGTTATGAAATTGGCACTGCTGCTAAATACCATCAAAGTGTTTCTGGACAAAGTGAGTTCCATCATCGCAAATACATTCCATTCAAGGGGTTTGATTTCCTGGTCGGTCCGGAGTGAACCCAGCACCCCATTGTTCAGGTTATACGATTTTTGGTAAATGATATTCCGGGTGGCTTCCATTCCCAATGTGATCCTGGATTCCACATTCTTACCGAGCCTGGGTGAATAGATAAAAGCCGTCCGGAAACCAAAACTGGATTTATGGCTATGCGTTAGGATGGCAGCAATACCCAGATCCAACACCTGGGTTCCTGCAAAAAATGTGGTCTTATTACTCAACAGCTTTGTAAACTGGTACTCGTGCGTGACACCCATGCGAACACTTTCCAGGTCGCTGTGAGAATCATTGTTGATATAGGAAATATCCGCACTGTCGGGATAATTCTTTAAGCCATTCACATCCACCTGGCCCGATAACTGGTCATAAGACTTGGTATAATAGGCATAAAAACTCAGGGTGCTTTTCGCACTGTTATAAAAAGAACCGTTGAGGGTCCAGAAATTTTTCCTGGAATGATTGTGCATCCGGTATCCATCGGACATCTGCTGGCCATAATTGAATTGTATATTGGCATTTCCATTTCCCACACCTACCGAAGTAGTATACCGGTATGTATGATCAGAACCGGTAAGAACCGATTGACGGGCACTGATGCCTTCGGGAGCTTTTTCAGATAAAAAACTCACCACCCCGCCGATCCCGGTACCATACACACTCGAAACCGGTCCCCTGAAAACCTCAACCCTGCCAAGTGTTGCAAAGTCTATATCATCCAGGTTCGTGGTGCCATCTGCATCGGT
>JAGWTX010000378.1 GCA_028875955.1 Bacteroidota bacterium
AAGATTTGCTCCCTGCTTGCTTTCCTGATCAAACGCATGCCATCCCAGCCCTTGAAAAAAGAGATACAGGAAGTAAGGGCGTTGATCAGTAACAGGCAATAGATCAACTGCTCCAGATCGAACGCTTTTGTAAATGTATTCACCAGTATAACCAGGAAAAAAACACCTCCGTTTATCGCTTTCAGTTTTAATAGGTTGTTATATTTCCTGTCAGCCTGTAAGACCACGGTTGCGGTATTCCAGGGAAGATTCAGTATGCTCAGCAATGGGTACCATTTAAAAAACAACCAGTAGCCGGACCCGCTTAATTGTTCGGTAAGGGTGATGCGACAGGTAAAGATCGCCGCTGCTATGATGAGGGTGGCAGCGATAACCAAAATCGCATTTGAACCCATATAGGATTCCCTGTTTTTTATATCCGCTCCGGACAAAAAACGGATCAGGGCCGTATTGCTCAAACCAAACCGGAACATATCGATAAAGGACCCTGCCGTGATAAAGATCACCCACTTCCCAAAATCAT
Organism: Bacteroidota bacterium; assembly: GCA_028875955.1. Taxonomy (GTDB): domain Bacteria; phylum Bacteroidota; class Bacteroidia; order Chitinophagales; family Chitinophagaceae; genus Sediminibacterium. Next base: position 524 of record JAGWTX010000378.1, read on the forward strand.
CCATGGAAAGCGTTCTCGCCAATAACGAAAAGCCTGCTATGCCAAATAGCGCAACCAGCAGATTCCCCATCAGGGATAGGAAATTGTCTTCCCGTAAAAGTTTTTTGATCACTGCAGCCACGGGTGTTTAGATTTGGTTTTTTGAGAAAAATTGTGAACGAAGGACCGATTTGATTTTCTTTCTGATAAAGGAACGCTGCTTCGGTAATTCACCCAGAAGCGATTCCACTTCCTGTAAATTCACTCCGTTTAACAGGAACTGAATCTTGTTCCCGGTTAGTTCCTTCAGGCCCTCTAAAGATGTCTGATCCGCTTCAGACCAGTTCCTGTTCGAGCGAACAACCAATAGGGTGAGGTCGGCCTGCGCTACCAGCTCCGCAGGGTAATTATGTGACAGCAGCGCCGGCAGTTCCATGATGATATAATCATAATCAGCCACTTTTGCCCTAACGGGATCAGAAAGCAGTTCTGTATAGTTTTTGGTCTGGTAAAAGCGACTTGACAGGGTGAAGTGTTGCAGTTGTGAACCGGGTAAACAATTTTCAGGAACGGTGAGAAAAGGATGCGTCTGATCAATCCGGGGGTCTGCATATCCGAACAGGCGAGTGACCAGCGGATATCTTTGCGGTTTTGTACTGTTACCGTTTTCCATATCTGGCTTTAACAGCAACACCTTTTCACCCTGTTCTGATAATTTCTTTGTGAGGTTTGTGGCAACCACCGTTTTCCCTTCTTTGTTTTGCGTGCTGGCAATCAGTATCAGCCTGGGTTTTGATCCATTCGCGGTTGTGGCAAAACTTTGCTCAATGTTCTGTACGGCAATTTCCAGTAATCTGGTCAATACGAAAGGGAATTGGGATGTAATGGGTTTGCGTACGATTCTTGGCAACATGCCAAGCGCCCGGATGTTAAGCAGGCTTCCCGCTTTTTTCGCATTCCGTAGGGTATTGTCCGCATATTCCATAAACAGGATGATGCCCATCACTAAAATAAAACCCAGTATGCCTGCAGCAATGATCAAGATTTTTCTTTTCGTCGGAACGGGTTCGATCGGGAAGTAGGGCTGGTCAACGGTTTTCAGGTTGGACGACAGTTCATTGTCCTGCAGTTTCAGTTTGGCAAGGTTCAGGCCATGTAACAGTTCCAGGTATCCTTGTTCAGAAACGGATATCTCCCTTTCAATCCGTTTGATATTCGCACCTGCAGGCGCATAGATGGCATATTCCTTCTGAAAGTCCTTGTTGTGCTGTTCCATCACCTGCAACTTGGCACGCAGGTTATCGGCTTCAATGGTGTTATTTACCCATTCATTCATGACCTTGCTGGTAGGTACTCCCACAACCGTATTCTGAAACGAATACAGGTCGTCTACACTTTGATGAATCTCTGCCTTTAGTTTTTCAGATTTGTTTCTGAGTGCTTCAATGGCGGCTTTATTGGAAGTACCGTTGCCAGATTCAGCTTCCAGCGTAGCAAGCTGATAGTTTACATCGCCAAGCTCTCTTTTTTTATCCAGCATCTTCCCGCTTTTAGCCTGAACCAGTTCGTTCAGATCCAGTTTTTGCTCAAGTTTTCGGATGGAGGCATCCAGGCCTGCCAGTTGTGCGCGTTTGTTGCTGTAGTCAACTGCGAGATCTTCTTTTACAACTGCTACGGCCTTGCTCTGTTCGTAATAGTTGATGATATTGTTCGATTGGTTGTAATTCAGCAGTTTGTCTTCTGCGGAAGCCAGCTTGTCATTGGCTTGTTTCAGTTGCAGTTCAAAGTATTTGATTACCTCGTCGGATCTGTTTTCCTTAATGTTTTTATAGTTTTTGATACAGGCTTCATTAAAAAGCAGGAGCGTTTGCTGGCAAATACCCGGATCATCCACCTCATATCCGATCTTGATCAAATCACTGTTTCCGATCCTTTGTGCTTTGATGTTTGAAATCGCTTTGATCGAATAATGCGGGTTTTCATGGTTCAATAGCTTGTACACAAAATTGGTGTCGCTGCTTTTCATCAGCCTGGTCAGGTTGTCTACTGTAGCTTCATAATCAGCCCTGTTGATTTCTTCCGGGAAATCTATTTTCACTTTGGCGGTATCCTCATCCCGCAGGGTGTCTGAAAGCTTGTTTTTCGCGCCTGTTTTGCTGATGTAATTGTAGATATAGGCCGGGGTTATGCTCTTTAATTCCGCAAAAGATTTTTCGGAAATAAATGTGGGGTTCGCTTTGGAAAGCATCAGGTGCTGGCTCAATAAGCGAATGGCAACTTCTTCCTGTGTCACCCGGGAATTGATGATATTGATGAGGTTGTCAAAACCGGTATTGGTTACAAAGTAGTTGAACGTCTTATCCATCTCTACACTTGAACCGGTAGCCAGGCCGGTGTATAGAACCGTTTCTGACGTGTACTTCAGCGGAGATTCTTTCGTCAGCGTCATGACGAGCAGGGCCAGCAGCAAGGGCATTGCAATGAGTACCACAAGGTGTTTCCGGATAAGCCGTATGAATTCAATCAATTTCATTTTGCCTGGTTTTCTGTGTTGTTAAGTGTAAAACCGATAAAGTCCTCAAGAATCATCTTCACGGTGATAAAATCCGTTTTTGCAGTCTCATATTCCGTTTTAGCCCTGTCTACGATTTCTGAAATCCGTACATATTCACTAACTGGTATGGTTCCATTGCTGAATTCTTTCTGTACCATGTCCATATTCAGTTTTGCATTGCTGAGACCATCCGATTTGATACTCAGGATCCTTTGTTTCAGGAGGACATCCTGGTATTGGCGGATCACCAGCTG
>JAGWTX010000379.1 GCA_028875955.1 Bacteroidota bacterium
GTGTCTTTTTTTGAGAAATATTTGGTGAATGATTGTCATCGCAGCTGTCGCATGTATAAGTACTTTCAATGCCCAAAACTTCAATTAAAGAAAATCCACCATTAGATGGTAAACTATTTACAGCAGTCAGCTTGTTAATACTGTCAATTTTCTGTTTTATTTTTTGATAGGTTGGATCAGCCGTTAATTGTTCTTTGTAAAGGCTGTCAATATCAGGGTCAATACTATAGTAGTGTTTAAATTTTTGAGGAAATTCATAGTGGTGATACAGTGGAAATACACTTGTAAAAGTTATTGCCAAAATCAGCCAAAAGACAAACTGGTTCGCCAGATTACGGATATTGAATTTCATGACTTTTTGGAAGTTAGTTTTGAAAAAATCGAGCAATAACCTAATATTCCAATGGGGTTAACAAATATAAATATTATTGATAAACAATAATAAAATATTGATAAATAATAATTTTTGACAAATATTCTTTCCTTATTTTACGTAGTAATCAATTAGTTATGAAAGCAGAACCTGATTTTTTAGAGACAGTTACCAACGGCTACCAGTTCAAAGGAGAAAAAGTAAAAATCGGTTGTGGCATGCTGAATGGGGAAGTGGTAACCGGTGCAGATGTGTATTTGCCTTTAAAAACATTGAACCGTCATGGTTTGATTGCCGGTGCCACCGGTACCGGAAAAACCAAGACCCTGCAATTGATCAGTGAAAGCCTGAGTGATAACAGCATTCCTGTGCTACTGATGGATATCAAAGGTGACCTGAGCGGTATTGCAGCAGCAGGAACGGGGAATGATAAAATTTCAGATCGGAGCCAGAAACTCAATTATACCTGGGCACCACAGGCCTATCCTGCCGAGCTCATGACCCTGAGTAATGAAAAAGGGATCCGGCTTCGGGCAACGGTTTCTGAATTTGGCCCAGTATTGCTGAGCAAGATCCTGGGACTGAATGATACGCAGGGCGGACTGGTTGCCATGATCTTTAAATACTGTGATGATCAGGCCATGCCCTTACTGGATCTGAAAGACTTTATAAAAGTGTTGCAATACATCGGGGATGAGGGAAAAGCGGAAATGGAAAAATCATATGGTAAAATTTCCACGACTTCCACCGGTACCATCCTGCGCAAAGTGATCGAACTGCAGCAACAGGGAGCTGATATTTTCTTTGGCGAAAAAAGTTTTGAAGTGGATGACCTGATGCGCATCAGCAATGACGGGCGGGGAATGATCAGTATTCTCCGGGTTACCGATATGCAGGATCGTCCCAAGCTGTTTTCAACATTCATGTTACAGATGCTGGCTGAACTCTATGCTTCCTGTCCTGAAGAGGGAGATCTCGATAAACCCAAACTGGTCCTGTTCATCGATGAAGCCCACCTGATTTTCCAGGAAGCTTCCGATGCCTTGTTACAACAGATCGAAACTGTGATCAAACTCATCCGGTCCAAGGGGATTGGCATCTATTTCTGCACCCAGAACCCGCAGGATGTTCCGGCTTCCATCTTAAGCCAGCTGGGCCTGAAAGTGCAACATGCTTTGCGCGCGTTTACGGCAGCGGACAGAAAAACCATCAAACAGGCAGCCGAAAATTTCCCCGAAACAGATTTTTACCAGACGGATGCGTTACTCACCCAGATGGGTATCGGTGAGGCTTTTGTTACCGTACTGAATGAAAAGGGCATACCCACACCCTTGATTCACACCATGCTTTGTCCGCCAAAGAGCAGGATGGATGTCTTGACGGATGCTGAAATCGATCAGCTGACATCCGCCAGTAAGCTGGCAGCCAAATATTCCCATGCGATCGATACGGAAAGTGCCTATGAGATTCTGACGGCCAAATTGGAAGAAGCCCGGGAAAAATCGGCAGCAATCGCACAGCCGTCTAAAACGGCTCATAAGGAGGAATCCTTACTGGATAATCCGATTGTCCGGCAAATGGGAAGAACAGCCGCTTCAGTCATCACCCGAAGCCTGCTGGGTGCATTGGGTCTGGGTGGCAGATCCACCAAGCGTTTGTGGTAACCGTCAGATAGGTTTGCTTTTTTTGATAGTACCGGTTTCGTCGATATGGATCAAACCCTCCTGCTGCAGAAACTCGAGTACGGTCCATATTTTATCCCTGTTGAACACAGACAATTGCCGGAAGAGTTGTTCCAGTGATGTGTTTTGCTGTATGCCCTGGTCAATCCGGGTTTGTATGTCTTGGAATTCCCCGGGGGATAAAGCTTTTCTTTTCTTGTCCAGGCAATTGTCACAGATACCGCAATCTTTCCATTCCGTATCCCCGAAATAGTTTGAAATAAACCTGCTGCGGCATTCATCTTTCAGGTTTACGTACGCAATCATATTGTCAACGCGTGCTGCATATATTTTTTTTCTTTCCAGATACCTGTCCTGATGGATCTGCAGGTATTTGGCCGATGCACGGTTCCATATAAAATGGATCTGTGGCGTGTCTTTTTGCGGCAGGTATTCGATGATGCCGAAAGATTGTAACTGTTTGAGCTGTTTACTGACATCCTCAATGGTGATCCGGCAAAGCCGGGCCAGTTGTTTTTCATATACGGATACGCGGTTGTCAAAAATGCCTTCATAGCTACGTAACAGGCATTTGATGAGGGGCTCATACTCCGGATAGTTTTCTTCAAAAAGATGTATCTGTTCCTTTGAACAAATAAAGTTCACCTGGGCTGGAAGAAAAATCGATTCGGAAAATGTTATATGCCCTTCCTGTTCCAGCACTTTCAGGGTATGGACGACTTGTAAGGTATCCAGGGAGAAATTTTTTGTAAAATCAAACAGGTCAAAATCAAAATATTGCCCTTCCCCGATCCCAACGGGAATCTGCAGGTAATCTGCCAATGCCTGGTAAATGCGTTTGATCTCCGGAATAGGGGGGAAGCGTTTATCAGCCATTTCCTGCAGGGCAGACAGATTCTCATTCCGGTAAATCAAAACGGCATAAGCTTTCCTGCCATCCCTTCCGGCTCTGCCCGCCTCCTGGTAATAACTTTCCAGACTATCGGGTATATCATGGTGGATAACGGTTCGCACATCCGGTTTGTCGATACCCATGCCAAATGCATTTGTACAAACCATTACCCTCGTTTGGTTATGGATCCAGTTTTCCTGTTTTTGTTTTCTGATTTCCTGGGTTAGTCCTGCATGAAAAAAATCAGCAGAGATCTGTTCCAGGTTTAACAATTGCGCAAGTTCCTTGGTCTGTTTGCGGCTATTGCAATACACAATACTGCTTCCGTTGACCGAACGAAGGATGTCGATGATTTTATTG
>JAGWTX010000380.1 GCA_028875955.1 Bacteroidota bacterium
GCATCTGTAAATATGCAAACCCATTCCCTGTCATGAAAAAACCTGTTTATGATAAAAAATTTTACCCATTTCCCATTTAGAAAACAGTTGCTTTTTTGTTTACTCGTCTTTGGCATTTCCGCTGCACAAGCCCAAACCGATTATTATGTTTCCAATGCGGGTAATAATTCCAATAATGGTTTATCGCCGGCAGCTGCCAAAGCAACCATTCCTGCTGCAATAAACATTGCAGCAGATGGGGATATCATTCATATTGCCAATGGCACTTATACATTAACGGCAACCCTGAACCTGAATCATGAACTCACCATTTTGGGTGAATCAGAAACAGGTGTGATCATCAATGCAAGCGGCACACCTGCCGGTGCCTGGGCCATCAATCCCAATAAATCCAATACTTACTTAGGTAATTTCACCCTAATTCCCAATGGCACCAATGGCGGGTTCCCGATACATGCAGGGGCCAATACGGGAAATCCGCTCCCGGTTTTAACCAATATCAGTTTATCCCATATTACGATCAACGGCGCAAGGAAAACAGCATTTGATTGTAACGCCATCGATCATCTCAATCTCAGTTATCTTACCGCAACCAATACCAGTAATGGAAATGGTGTGCAGATAAGCGGTTGTAAATATGTAACCGCAGATCACATTACTACCAGCCATAACAGCTGGGGAGGTTTTGCCGTTTATGTATCCAACCCATATCCTTCCGGAGTGGGAAGAGGGTCAGACCAGGTTTCCATCGATGCCAGTAACAGTAGTATCGGAGAAGCGACTGCTGTTTACAGTCAGAATGAATCCGGTTTTGTAAACACAAATATTACGGTAACCGGTTTTGATTTCCTGGTGACCAATCCGGTGAGCGCTTCGGGTTACGGATTTTATTATCCAAACCTATCCGCGGCTTCAGCAGCAGCTTTGGCGATCACCAACCCGAAAACATCACTCATCAAAGAAATTTCTTCGGGAAATCTACAAGTGGTACCCGGAATGAGTATCCAGTATGCCGTGACCAATGCTGCTGTCAATACAAGGATACAGATAGGGGCTGGTGATTTTCATGAAGACGTCAACATCAATAAAACAATCCTTCTCCAGGGGGCAGGGATGAATGTCACCACGGTTTATGGTTTGATAGGAGGTGGCGGCGCCACTTTTCAGATCAGTGCCAATCAGGTAGTGATTGATGGTTTTGGTCTTTCCAGGGATGGAAATAACACGACAGACTGGAACAATGCCGGTTTGAATTTTGCCGGTATTGCCATCGCAAATGTGGGCAACGCAGAAATCCGCAATTGTAAATTCTTTGGAAACAGAACCGGGATCGACATCAACAACAGCAATGGGAATTATATCCATAACAATGTCATTTCTGATAACAGGACGGGTTTGCTTTTCCGGAATCAGACAAACAATACCCGTGTGCTTGAAAATGAGATAGACAATAACTGGACAATGGGTATCCTGTTCCTGGATGCCAGTAATGGCACCAATTCACCCGTTCAATCCGCGGCCAATAGTGTTTTCTCGCAGAACCATATCAGTGGTAACTGGTACGGGCAGGTGGTGGATAGACAGGCCGGTGGCAGTCTACCCGCACCCGGAACCCAATTGAAAAATTTTACCTGTAACTGGTTCGGAAGCCTGCACCCGCAGGTATCTGCGGGCAACTCGGTTGAACCGGGTTATGCTGCGCAGATCCCGGTTATCTATGGAGGCAATGCCACCGCGCCAGGTGGACAGCCCGATATTCTGGGAGCCGGTTCTGCCAATATCGATTATCAGCCCTATTTAAGTTCGGGTGTCGACAATGATCCGCAAACACCCGGTTTTCAACCCATCCCCAATACCTGTTCGCGTCCTTTGTCTGATGTAAATCTGGGTGCAATCACCCATAACAAATGTTTTGGTGGCTCAGAAGGTTCGGTTACGGTTAGTTATGCCAATGGAATCGGTGTGGTAACTTATTCACTGGATAATGGTACAGCCATTGCGGCAGCCGGATCTCCAGTAACCATAAGCGGTCTGTCGGCAGGTGTGCATACCATCACTTTGTCGGATGCAACAGGCTCGATAACATTGTCAGCTTCCATTACACAACCAGCTGGACCCCTTCCTGCTGCGGTTCTTACCGTCAGCAGCCCGGATGCCTTTTGTAAAGACATAACCCTGAGTACTGCAGATGCGGGAGCCGGAGCGGTTTATCAATGGATGCTGGGAACTGTTTCTGCAGGTTCCACGCAATCAATCAGTTTGGGACAAGAGAATGCAGATGGGTTATACAGCCTTACGGTATTTATAGACGGATGTGTGAGTACGCCGGCTACCTATCTCTACCAGAAACAAAAACTGGTGAACAGCTATACCGTGCTTGCCCTCAGGGAGGCAAGTTTTGGTGAGAACAATACGGTAGCCAGTGGCAGTGTGGGCGTGATCGACCAAAAAGGTTCGGCCAGTTTCCATAAAAACAGTTCTGTCAGTTCACCGGGTTCTTTTGTAAAAGCATCCAGGATCCGGAAAGACGGTCAAAATATCCAGATATCGCAACCTGTTTATGCGGCAGCAACCGATATCAGTTTGCCTACGATGTATAAAAACCTGGGTAGCCCCCATCGCTTATCCAATAGGGAAGTATCCCGGAACAGTGTGAGCACCTTATCGGGAAATTACCGGAACCTGGTGTTGAAAAAGGGGTCCAGAACCACGCTTACCGGCAATACTTTCGGTACCATCCTTGTAGAACAGGGGGCGCAGGTAAGCTTTACAGCCAATATGCTTTACATAGACAGACTGGAAGTGCAGAAAGGTCCGAGATTCGGTTACAGTTATGTTCGCTTCGCTCCTGATACAAAAGTGATGGTCAGCGGTTCTGTGACCATCGGCAGTCAGGTTTACCTGAATCCCGATAATTACAAAGTCACATTCTATCTGGGTGATGCCAAATCAGATGATGAGAGGTTTACGGTGAAGGGAGGCGATACCCGGGTAACCGCCAATGTTTATTTGCCGGATGGGAAACTTAAAGTAACCGGCGGATACGGTTATGGCGACAGGGATAATGATGACGATGATGACCGTTATTTTGGACAGGGTAACAGTACGGTTTATATGACAGGTTTATTCATCGCAGAAGAAGTGGAAAGCAGCGGGAAAAATGTGGTCTGGAACAGCTTTGACTGCAATGCAGCCCCGGTACCGGTTCTCAATAGCTTACTTCCTGTGCAGATCACACAATCGGCGACGCAGGAATCTGCAACTCCGGACAATGAAAATTCACTCTCCAT
>JAGWTX010000381.1 GCA_028875955.1 Bacteroidota bacterium
GCATTGCTTTTCAAAACCAGCCAACCGCCTTATACAACGCAATGGTAGCCCCGGAGACCCATTATTCCATCAAGGGTTTTTGCTGGTACCAGGGCGAATCCAATGCAGGCAGGCCCGAAGAATACGCTCAATTAATGCCAGCCATCATCAAGGACTGGCGAAATAAATGGCAGGAGGGCGAGCTGCCTTTTTTGTATGTGCAACTCCCGGGCTTTATGGATTACAATTATCTTCCTTCCGAAAGCAGTTGGGCCGTTTTACGTGAATCTCAATTAAAAGCCTTGTCGGTTCCGAATACAGCCATGGCGGTTGCCATTGATCTGGGCGAATGGAATGATATTCATCCGGATCATAAAAAAGAAGTGGGCGATCGGCTGGCACTTGGCGCTATGAAACTTGCCTACCATAAAAACCTGGTTTATCAAGGCCCCATGTTTGAATCTGCTGCTATCCAGGGAAACAGAATAGCCATCAGTTTTACCAGTACGGGAACCGGTCTGGTTACCAATGATGATGAAGACCCGGGCAATTTTGCCATTGCCGGTGCCGATAAAAAATTCGTTTGGGCAAAAGCAAAAATTGAAGGGGATAAGGTTTTGGTTTGGAATGACGCGGTTTCTCATCCGATGTATGTCAGATATGCATGGGCCGATAACCCGGTTCACGCTAATCTTTATAACAAAGAGGGGCTGCCGGCTTCCCCTTTCAGAACAGACAAATAGGGCTGCTTCCCCGGGTTTTCAATGGGGCATGTAAAAAAGCAAATAAAATAATGACTACATTCCACTATATCTCAAAAACAGAATCCAATGGAAAAAAAATTCAGAAGCCAGGGCTGGTTTGGCAGAAAGGATAAGGACGGTATCATCTATCGCAGCTGGATGAAAAACCAGGGTATGCCCACAGATATGTTTGACGGCCGGCCGGTAATCGGCATTTGCAATACATTCAGCGAACTAACACCCTGCAATGTGCATTTCCGGGACCTCGCCGAATCAGTGAAAAGAGGCGTACTCGAAGCCGGTGGTTTCCCCGTAGAATTTCCCATCATGAGTTTGGGTGAGACCCTGCTCAAACCTACCGCCATGTTGTTTCGGAATCTTGCCAGTATGGATGCAGAAGAAAGCATCCGTGGCAATCCGATGGATGGTGTGGTATTGCTCACCGGATGCGATAAAACCACCCCTTCCACCGTTATGGGTGCGGCAAGCGTGGGATTACCCACCATCGTGGTTCCAGGCGGCCCGATGCTGAATGGCAGATACAAAGGCCAGACGATTGGAAGCGGCACACATGTCTGGAAATTTGATGAGGACCTGAAGACCGGGAAAATGACGCAGGAGGAATGTGAATTTGCAGAAAGTTGCATGAGCAGAAGTATTGGTCATTGCATGACGATGGGCACCGCCTCCACCATGGCCTGTATGGTTGAATCGTTGGGTCTGACCCTGAGCGGTGCCGCTGCTATCCCTGCCGCAGATTCAAGAAAAAAAGTATTGGCACAATTAAGCGGAAGGAGAATTGTCCAGATGGTAAAGGATGATCTGACTATTGACAAGATTTTAACCAGGGAGGCATTTGAGAATGCCATCATGACCAATGCGGCCGTTGGCGGTTCCTCCAACTTTATCATCCATTTGCTGGCCATCGCAGGCAGGATCGGTGTACAGCTGCAGCTGGATGATTTTGACAAAATCGGAAGCAGGATACCCCTGCTATTGAATCTGATGCCCTCTGGCAAATACCTGATGGAAGACTTCTATTATGCGGGTGGCTTGCCGGTGATCCTAAACGAATTAAAAGATTATCTCCATACAAATGTGATAACGGTAACAGGCGAAAATCACCATACAAATATCAAGGGCAATACAGACTGTTATAACAACGATGTAATAGCCACATATCAAAAACCGCTTATTGCAGAAGCAGGTTGTGTGATTGTAAAAGGGAATCTGGCAGAAAACGGTGCGGTGATCAAACCCTCAGCAGCTACCCCGGCCCTTATGAAACACAGGGGGAGAGCCGTGGTTTTTGAAAGTATCGAAGACTATCATGCCAGGATCGATTCGCCGGATCTAGACATTGATGAAAACTGTGTGATGGTATTAAAATATGTGGGTCCTGTTGGCTATCCCGGCATGCCGGAAGTGGGCAATATGGCTTTACCGAAAAAAATTCTGGCCAAAGGGATCACTGATATGGTTCGCATAAGTGACGGCCGCATGAGCGGCACCGCTTACGGTACAGTTGTTTTGCATGTGGCACCCGAAAGTGCCATCGGCGGTACGCTTGCGCTTGTTCAAAACGGGGATATGATTGAACTCGATGTCGCAAAACGGAAACTTCATCTGGATGTGAGTGATGCAGAACTCGCAAAAAGAAAAGCGGAATGGGTTGCACCAAAATCGGTTGCAAACAGGGGCTATGTACATTTATACATTAACACGGTGATGGGAGCCGATAAAGGTGCGGATCTGGATTTCCTGCAGGGCAATTCCGGCAGTGAAGTGACCCGTGATTCCCATTGAATCCTCTTTATAAGTCCGGAACATGAAAATCTTTTCCTTAACGATCGGTTTATTTGCATTTCTGCAGATGACAGCGCAAACACAAAAAGCGCACAATCCCATCATTTTTGCAGATGTGCCTGATATGTCAATGATCAGGGTGGGCAAAAGCTATTACATGAGTAGCACAACCATGCACATGAGCCCCGGTGTACCCATCATGAAATCAACCGATCTGGTAAACTGGAAAATCGTAAACTATGCCTATGATACATTGGCAAACACGGATGCCTTAAACCTGGCTAATGGAAAAAGCACATACGGGAGAGGCTCCTGGGCAAGCAGTATCCGTTTTCACCATAACACCTATTATGTTTCCACTTTTTCCCAGACAACCGGCAAAACCTATCTCTTTTCAACCAGGAACATTGAAAAAGGACCCTGGAAAAAGATGGATTTCAACCCGGCTCTCCATGACCATTCCTTGTTTTTTGATGAGGATGGCAAAGTTTACATGCTCTATGGCGCCGGAAAATTGCATCTGGTGGAACTTACAGATGACCTATCCGGTATAAAACCCGGCGGAATCAACCAGGTCATCATTGAAAATGCCAGTCAACCCAGCCAGGTCGAAGGAAGAAAAGGAGGATTGGGCGCAGAAGGGTCGCAGCTTTATAAGATACATGGAAAATATTACCTGTTCAATATCACCTGGCCTCCCGGAGGCATGCGTACGGTTGTCATTCATCGTGCCGATAAAATCACCGGACCCTGGGAGGGTA